>NZ_JBGFFG010000022.1:0-16610 GCF_056175765.1 Pseudoxanthomonas sp. LjRoot204_2
CCCCTGTTCCGGCCCCATCGGGCGTCGGCGCCTAACAAGAAGCCCGGTCATGCCGGGCTTTTTTCTTGCTCTGGTATCCTGCGCGCACAAAAAAGGGGCCGGCAGTCCCCCGACTACCGGCCCCTCGGCATCCCCGGCGTGCGCATGGCTGGCCCCTGTTCCAATTACCAGCCCGGCGCCCCTGGTCGCTTGCCACGACGGGTGCAGGGGGATACAGCAGGAAGCGTGCCAACTTCCCGCCCTGCGCACGACGCGCTTCCACCGATCCCGGGCTTTCCCGGCGCCGTCCCCTGACCGACCCCATGACCCAGCGCTTCCACCACTACGACGTCATCATCATCGGCGGCGGCCATGCCGGCACCGAGGCCGCGCTYGCCTCCGCTCGCGCGGGCGCACGCACGCTGCTGCTGACGCACAACGTGGAAACCGTCGGCGCCATGAGCTGCAACCCGGCCATCGGCGGCATCGGCAAGGGCCATCTGGTCAAGGAGATCGATGCGCTGGGTGGCGTGATGGCGTGGGCGGCCGACCGTGCCGGCATCCAGTGGCGCACCCTCAATGCATCGAAAGGCCCGGCCGTGCGCGCCACGCGCTGCCAGGCCGACCGCGCGCTGTACCGCAGCGCGATCCGCCGCGCGGTCGAAGCGCAGGCGAACCTCACCCTGTTCCAAGCGGCCGTGGATGATCTGGTCATCGAGAACAACAAGGTGCGCGGCGCCGTCACCCAGACCGGCCTGACGTTCCACGCACCCGCCGTGGTGCTGACTGCCGGCACCTTCCTCGCCGGCAAGATCCATGTCGGCGAAACCCAGTACGCCGCCGGTCGCGCCGGCGACCCACCCGCCACCGCACTGGCGCAGCGCCTGCGCGAAGGCGCCTTCGTGGTCGATCGCCTGAAGACGGGCACGCCGCCGCGCATCGACGGCCGTTCGCTCGACTATTCGGTGATGGAGGAGCAGCCCGGCGATGATCCGTTGCCGGTGATGTCGTTCATGGGCGACGTGTCCGACCATCCGCGGCAGGTGTCGTGCTGGATCACGCATACCAGCGAGCAGACCCACGAGATCATCCGCGGCTCGCTGCATCGCTCGCCGATGTACTCGGGCCAGATCGAAGGTATCGGGCCGCGCTACTGCCCGTCGATCGAAGACAAGGTAGTGCGTTTCGCCGAGAAGGCCAGCCACCAGATCTTCGTCGAACCGGAAGGCCTCGATGTCGCGGAGATCTACCCCAATGGCATCTCGACATCATTGCCGTTCGACGTCCAGCTCGCGCTCGTGCGCAGCATCCGTGGCATGGAGAACGCGCACATCACGCGTCCGGGCTACGCCATCGAGTACGACTWYTTCGATCCGCGCGGATTGAAGGCGTCGCTGGAGACCAAGGCGGTCGCCGGCCTGTTCTTCGCCGGCCAGATCAACGGCACCACGGGATACGAGGAAGCTGCTGCGCAAGGCCTGCTCGCCGGCCTCAACGCCGCGCGCTTCGCGCAGCAGAAAGAGGCGTGGTCGCCACGTCGCGACGAGGCCTATCTCGGCGTGCTGGTCGACGACCTGATCACGCACGGCACGAAGGAGCCGTACCGCATGTTCACCAGTCGCGCCGAGTACCGGTTGCAGCTGCGCGAGGACAACGCCGATCTGCGCCTGACCGAAACCGGCCGCGCGCTGGGCCTGGTTGATGACGCGCGCTGGCAGCGCTTCGACGCCAAGCGCGAGGCCATCGCCCGCGAGACCGGCCGCCTGCGCGCGCTGTGGGCCACGCCCGGCAATGCCCTGGGCCGCGAAGTGGCCGATACCCTCGGCGTGCAGGTCAGCCGCGAGACCAACGTGCTCGACCTGATCAAGCGCCCGGAACTGGACTACGCCAAGCTCGTCGCCGTGCCCTCGATCGGCCCCGGCGTTGACGATGCGCAGGTCGCCGAGCAGGTGGAGATCGGCGTGAAGTACGCCGGTTACCTGGACCGCCAGCGCGACGAGATCGAGCGCCAGCAGCGTAACGAGTCCACGCCCATCCCGGCCGGCTTCGATTTCGCCAGCGTGCGGGGCCTGTCGGCGGAAGTGCAGCAGAAGCTCGAGCGCGTCCAGCCGGAGACCGTCGGCCAAGCGCAGCGCATCCCCGGCATGACACCGGCCGCCATCTCGCTGTTGCTGGTGCACCTGGAGCGCGCGCGGCGCACGCGCGTGGCATAGGTGCCGCTCGGCTGTTGTAGGAGCGACGCAAGTCGCGACCGTGGATTTTCAGTGACGACGCACCATCCATGCAGGAGGGCGAGCCTTGCACGCGGGAAGGCGTGCGGTCGCGACTTACGTCGCTCCTGCAGGGGGTTCTTCGGGATGCCGTTCCTTCCACGCCGCCAACTGCTGCCGGTAGAGCTGCAACTGCTCCGCATAGAGGTCATGCACGCAGATCGGGCAGCCGCTGTTGCAGCAGTCGCTGGGCAGCGGCGGTTCGGGTTCGACCGGGCGCGGATCGTCGTCGGGCGTCACGGTGCGCCCATTTCCTTCAGCAGGTGCGGCGCCGGATAGACCTTGCCCATCAGCCAGCGCAGGTAGCGCATGTCCACGTGCACCGCGCGCTTGTAGTGCGGGTCGAACATCCAGCTGGCGCTGACGGATTCCCAGTTGCTGTCGAAGTTCAGGCCGATCAGTTCACCGCGCGCGTTGAGCACGGGCGAACCGGAGTTGCCGCCGGTCGTGTCCAGGTTGGTGAGGAAGTTGACTGTCTGCGTCTTCAGCGCGGGATCTTCGGTGCCGGCGAAATCCCCTTTGGCGATCGCATCGAGCAGCGGCTTCGGCGCGTCGAACGGCACCTGGCCGGTGTTCTTCTCGACGATGCCGGCCACCGTGGTCACCGGCGTGTACTGCACGCCGTCGCGCGGCGAGAAGCCGTCGACCTTGCCGAAGCTGACCCGCAGCGTGCCGTTGGCGTCCGGATACAGGGCGCGTCCCTGCTGCTTGCGCCAAGCGAACAGCGCGCGCATGTAGGCCGGGCGCAGCCGCAGCTGCTCGCCTTCACGCGTCTTGCGTTCCTGCTCCAGCGCCAACTGCACCGGTACCAGCGCCGTTGCCAGGTCGATCAGGGGATCGGCGGCCAGCGCTTTGCCTTCGCGCGCCGCTGCGAAGCGCGACAGGCGCTCGGCCTCGTCGCCGAGCTTCGTTCCCGCATACAGCACATCCAATGCCTTCTTGAGCGCAGCAGGCGTGCGGCCGAAGGCCGCATCGAAGCCCGGCAGGCGCTGCGCGTCCGGCAACTGCTGGTAGCGCGTCAACAGCACCGTCAGCAGCGCCTTCTCCACGTCAGGCGAATACCGGCGTTGCACCTGCTTCAGGACGCCTTCGATCAACGCATGGTCGCGCGCCTGGTAGCCGCTCTCTCGCTCGGCGTCCGGCTTGGACGATTCCAGCCGCAAGCGCTCCAGCGTGATCGCGCTGCGCATCAGTTGCGACTGCGAACCGAACAGCGCCAACAGCAGCTCGCGCTCGCGCACCGCCGATCCGCCGGCGATCGAGGCGGCAAGCGCATCGATGTCCGACCGTTCCTTCGCTGCCGCGTCGGTCGCCAGCATGCCGCGCTCGTCCTCGGCACGAACGCGCACGGCATCGCTGCGGCGCAGGCCTTCCAGTTCGCCGGCAGCGCGCTTGCGGTTGTTCTTCAGCGACTGCAGCTGCGCCGCATAGCGCGTCTTCGCGTCGGCATCCTGCCTGCCAGCCGCTTCGATTACGGCGATGAGCTGGTCGAACACGGCCACGCGTGAGGGCAGGGTCCAGTTGATCTGTTCGTCGAACTCGGCCGCGGTACGGTGCCGGTAGGTGACGCCCGGATAGCCGGCGAGCATGGCGTAGTCGCCGGCCTTCGGCCCATCCTTGGCCAGCGACAGGTGTGCGGGCGCGCGATAGGGCACGTTGTCCGGGCTGTAGGCGGCCGGCTTGCCGTCCTTGCCCACGTAAGCGCGCAGCAGGGTGAAGTCGCCGGTGTGGCGCGGCCACATGAAATTGTCGATCTCGTCGCCGTAGTTGCCGATCGCGCGGGGCGGCGCGTAGGCCAGGCGGATGTCGCGCAGTTCCAGTTGGGTGATGCGGTAGAAGTCGGTGCCGTGGTACATGTTGGCGACGCTGCAGCGCACGCCGCCGGCGGCCTCGCACTCAGCCACGATCGCCTTGCTTGCGCGGTCCACGGCATCGAAGTAGTCGCGCCCGGTCTTGCCGGCGGTGTCCTTCAGCACCGTATCGGTAACCTTGTCGTAACCCACCGTCACCCACACGCGGAAGTCGGGATTCGCGGGCAGTTCGCCGGCAGGGTCGGCTGCGATGAAGCCGTCATCGATCAGATTCTGCCCAGGCTTGCTGTTGTACTGGATCACGCCGAAGGCAACGTGGTGGTTGGTCAGCAGCAGGCCATCCCGTGACACGAACGCGCCCGTCCCGCCACCCGCGCGCACCACGGCACTGAGCGGCGCGGCGGTGACGTCCGCCAGCGTCTTCAGATCGCCCGTGAAACCGGCGTCGCGCAGTGTCTTGGCCAGCTGCGGCAGTTGCGAGGGCATCCACATGCCCTCGTCGGCCTCGGCGGGCAGGGACAGGGCGACGCCCAGGGCGAGGACGGAGGTAGAAAGTCGGCGGCGCATCGTCAGCATCCAACGGAGAGACCGCGACGATATCGGGCCTGCGCCGCTGCGGCAATGAAGGCGCGTGCCGTGCCGTCAGCGAGCGTCGCCGAGAAAGCGACGCCAGCGCGTCGCCGCGCGGCGGATGCCGGCATGTTCGGCATCGGCGAGTGCGCGCAGCGGATCGAGCACGACCTCGTCGTCGTTGCCGTTGCCGCGCTTCCAGGTCGCCGCCACCCGGCCGCCGGCGATGACGGTGGCCGCGACCAGTCCATTGAGTCCGATCACGCGGCGCGCATGCGCGGCGTCCAGCACCGGCGTGCGGTCGCGATAGCCGATCAGGTATTCATCGAAGGCGGGCAGCAGGTGGATCGTGCGCGACCGCGGCGCAGCCGGTGCGCCGGTACGCCACCACCAGGTGGTGCCGTCGCGCGCTTCCCGTTCGGTCTCTGCGCTGGCGAGCGCCAGCGCGTGCACCGCATCCTTCTGCGTCAGTCCCGCCCACCAGGCGAGGTCGGCGGCGGTGGCGGGCCCATGGCCCTGCAGGTAGCGCAGCGCCAGCCGGTGCAGGGCTTCGTCGCGGTCCAGCGGCGCGTCTGGTGGCACCCACGCCTCCATCAGCACGAAGGTCGGCTGTCTGYCCTGGCGTGGTCCTTGGCAGATCACGCTCTCATGCGCCAGCCAGTTCAGCAGGTGGAGGCCGCGCTGACCGGAGCTGGCGATGCCGGCGGCGTCGAGCCGGGCATACAGGTCGGCGCGCGGGACCGGTGCGCCCTCGGCCAGCGCACGCTCGATGACGCGCCGCCCGGTCGCCAGCGTGGCCGCGTCGAGACCCAGGTCGCGCGCGATGCGCGCGGCATGCGCCGCCTGCACGCGCGGTGCGAGCAGCGCCACCATCCATCGCACGTCCTCGCGTGCCAGCAGGTGCAGCGTGCCACGCATCGGCCAGGTGCGCACGATCTCGCCGCGCGTGATCGCATCCTCCACCTGTGCCCGCGTCGCCGCTTCCGTCCGCAGTCCGATGGCCCACAGCGCAGCATGGTAGTCCTGCGCCTGCAGCGCGCCCATGTGGCGGACGACATTGGCAGGCGACGCGGCAAGGGGCATCGTTATGCCTTGCGCGTGCAGGCGTCGTGCCGTCAGCGACGGCAGCACGCCTACTTTTCCTTGCGCCAGTTGATCGAGCCGCGCGTCTCGATGGTGCTGGATTCGATTTCCACGTCGAACCCCTTGCGCAGCAAATACTTCAGCGTCACCGCCGATCCGGAACCGATCATCGAGACCCCATAGCTGACGTACAGCTTGGGTGAGAGGTACTTGCCCACGCCGAACACGGAGCCGCCCAGCGTGCGCGATTCCAGCACCCCCGCATCGTCCAACCCGATCTTCGCGCCCAATTGCGACGCGAGCAATCCTGCGCCCGCGCCCAGTGCGGACGAAGCCGCGTTGATGCGCTGGCTTTCGTCGCTGCTCGCCGTGTTGAGCGAGCGGCCCAGCACCAGGTAGGCGAGTGCTTCGGACTCGGACATCGCCGGGTTGGACCACACGCGCGCACGCGGCTGGCTGGCACGGCCGGTCACGTCGATACCGGCGGTGACGCTGGCGCTGACGACGTCGCGTTCGGCGCGGATGTTGATGCGCGGATCGGAGACGGCGTTGTTGCTCCACGTCAGTTCGCCGCGGGTGATGCGCAGCTTCTGCCCGTACGCCTCGTAGCGGCCGTCCACATCGAGCCGGCCGGTCGCCAGCATTTCGCGGCCCGGCTGCGAGCGCACGTGCAGCGTGCCGGCCAGCGTGCCTTCCAGCCCATAGCCCTTCAACCTGACCTCGTCACCGACCTTCAGCGACAGGTCCAGGTCGAGGCGCGAACTGGGTGCGCGCTCGGGATCGACGGGGTCCAGGATCACGACGTCTTCCGAGGCAGACACACCGTCGTCCAGTTTTTCGACATCGATGGTCGCCGACGGGATACCTACCTCGCCGCGGACCTGGATGGTGTTGTCGGCGAAGCCCACCTGGATGTTCGGCGACGCCACCGCGCGCAGGTCGGTGGTGTCGGCGACCAGCACGTTGTCGCCGCGCACCTGGAACTGCAGTGGCGTGGTGTCGTTGTTCCAGCCCAGCGTGCCCGACACGTTGAGGATGCCGCCGGTGCCGGTGCCGCCGGTGGACGACACGGTCTTCATGCTTCCGTCGATGCGCGCGCTGCCGTCGGACAGTGCGACCAGCTCCGCGCCACCGTCGGTCAGCGACACGCCCAGCGCGGGAAGTTCGCCGGTGAATTCGGTCAGCGTCGCTTCGCCGCTCAGCAGCGGTCGTCCGCGCGTGCCCGCCACGCCGATATGCCCAGCCAACTTGCCACGCGGGCGTACCAGGTCCGGCGAGAACAACTCCATCCAGAACAGGCGCGAGTTGTGGAAGTACAGGTCGCCCTTCAGCGGCGCGAATGCGTCCCAGCCGGTGTTGAACGTCGCATCCACGTAACCGTCGCCCTTGAAGCCGGTGCCCAGCCGGCCCTGGATGCGTTGCGGGGTGAAGTCCACGTCGAGGGTGAAGTTGTCGTAGCGGATGATCTCGCCGCGCGCGGTGGTGCCCATCTTCAGGCCGCCATCCAGCGACGCGAGGTGCACTTCGCCCTGCCAGGCGTTGCCGGCGGGGCGGAGCGTGGCATCGAGGGTGAACTCACCGCGCAGCGTCAGCGGACGACCATCGGCCGGCGGCAGCCACGGCTGCACCAGTGCGAGCGACAGCGCTTCGCCACGCACGGCCAGCCCCTGGCGCGGCCAGTTTGCGCTGGCGCACAGTTCGCCCCCGATGTCGGAGCCGAGGCAGCTCTCGGACAGCGTCCAGTTGGCGCCGTTCTGCGCGAAGCGTGCCGGTTGCCGCAAGGTCCATGGGTTGCCCTTCGACGGCGCGATGCGCAACGCGTCGAGCGTGCCCTGCCAGTGGGCGCCGCGTTTCTGCGCGGTGCCGGACAGCGCGACGGCGCCCATCGCGTTGCGCGCGTCGCCATCGAAGCGCAGGTCTTCCACGGCGCCACGGGCGTTGAGAGCGACGGTGTCCAGTACGGCGCCCACGTCCACCGCGCTGCCCTGCAGCGCCAGGTTGCCGCTGCCACTGCGCCAGGGCAGGCGCCCGCGCAGGCTGAGCGTGCCCGCACTCCAGTCGTTCCAGCGCAGGTTCTCGCCACCGAGGTCGGCATCGATGTTCGGCGCATTGCGCGCGCCGGTGAGGCTGACCGTGCCGGCGAGCGTGCCGCTGGCCTCGGGCAGCAGGTCCGCGAGGTTGAACGGGCGGAACGCGGCGTCGATGGCCAGCGTATCGCCCACCTTGCCTTTCGCGGTGACGCGGCTGCCGCCGAGCGACAAGGCCAGATCGCCTTCGCCGTTGTTGCCGTCGAGCGCGAATGTGCCGCGTGCATCCAGCGGCCGGTCGCGCAGGCGACCGCTCAGCTTCGGTATGTCCAGCGCGCCCTGGAACAGGCCATCCTCGCGCTGACGCCCCTTCGATGCGAGGTTGCCGGAGACGTTGCCGGTCCATCCTGCTGCGAAATAGCCGGGATCGAACCCGGCCAGCGTCGCCTTCACGTCCCAATCCAGCACCGGCGCCCAGCCGACCGTGCCGGTCGCATCGAGCGTGCYGGTCGGCATGGTGGCGCGCAGCGTTTCCAGCTGCACGCGCTCGGCATTGCCGCGGCCATCGAATTCCAGCAGCGCGCGTTCATCGCCGCGCGTCAGCGTGGCCTTGCCGATGGCGGCCCAAGCGTCCAGCTTGCCGGCCAGGCCGAAGTCGCCTTCGGCGCCGATCATGCTGTCCGCTTCCGTACCCCAGCGCAGGCTGCGCGCGTTGACGGCGAATCGGAATCCGGGATTCTCCGGCGCGGTGAAATCGGCGCGGCCGCGCAGCGAGGCATAGCCGTCGAACGCGCGGATCGCCAGCGGCTCCACGGTCAGCACTTCGCCGTCGATGCGCGCGTGCGAGGGTTCGATGACGACCGCGATGTCGCCCTGCCGCAACGTGCCCTGCAGGTCGGCGGCACCCCCGGCGCCCTTCGCGACCAGGTCGAACGACACGGGGGTGCTGTCCTCCATCATGCCGAGCAGAGAGAGATCAAGGGCGTCGGACTTCGCCGCGAAGTTCCACGTCGGCTTCGTCTCGCCACGCAACGTCAGCGTGGCACGCACGGGGGCCGGCGCAGCGCCCGACACGCCGACGTTCATGCGCGCGCGATCGCCGCGTGCCACCAGGCCGATGCGCGCGGGCGTGCGACCCAATGGCGCAGGGAACACTCCCGTCGCGGTGAGGTCGGTGGCGTAGCCTTCGCGCGGTGCGTAACTGCCGTGCACGCCGAATGCGCCGCGGTCGCTGGCGATGGCCAGCTTCTGCGCATGCACGTACCCGTTGCCGATGTCGATCGCGCCGGTTGCGCGCGAAATGTCGATGACCGTTTGTCCGCTCTGGCGGATCAGGAAGCGGTCGATCTCCATGCGGTCGGCCTGGATCGCCAGCGGCATCTCGATCTGCGGCAACACGTCGGGCCAGCGCGGCAGCTCGAACGGTTCATCGCTTTCGGGCACGTCGAGCATCGCGCCGCGCAGCTTCAGCACGTCCAGGCGCAGGCGCTTGCCGAGCAGCGGCCGCAGGTCGGGTTCCAGATAGACCTCGTCTGCGGTGAAGCGGATCGTGTCCCAGCGGAAATCCACGCCGCGCAGCGTCAGCGGACCGGCGATGGGGCCATCGACTTGCTTGTACGTCAGCGATGCGTCCGCCGGCAGCCGCGCCTGGATCTGCGCCAGCAGCACGTCGCGCCCGGCCACCGTCTGCAACAGCCAGTACAGGCCGATGCACAGCAGCACGAGCAGCACGCCGCTGCCGATCGCGCTGCGGATCGCCAACGTGCGCATGCGCGCCTTGCGGCGCGCGCGCAACTCGGCGATGCGCGCTTCGCGCTCTTCCGGTGTCAGGTCGTCGGGAAGCGCCTTCTTCCTCACAGGTCGGTCCCGATGTTGAGGTAGATCTGGAAGCTGGAATCCGGGTCGTTCAGGCCATGCGCCACGTCGAGGCGGACGGGACCGACCGGCGAACGCCAGCGCAGGCCCACGCCGATGCCGGTGCTGAGGTCGGGGCGCGTGCCGTCGAACGCACTGCCGGTATCCACGAACACCGCGCCGCCGTAAGGACCGCCCTTCGGATAGAACTCGTATTCAACGCTGCTGGTGAGCACGTTCTTCGCGCCGAGCGCATAGTCGCCGCGGCGCGGCCCGACTTCGCGCCAGGCGTAGCCGCGGATGCTGCGGTCGCCGCCGGCGAAGAAGCGCAGCGAAGGCGGCATCGCCACCAGCGAACTGGTGAAGGTATGCCCGTATTCGCCGCGCACGATCAGCGTGCTGTTGGCCTTGTAGCGCTGCGACCAGCGCGCGCGCATGTGGAACTGCAGGAAGTTGGCATCCGAGCCCGCGCCGTCGACGCCGCCGCGCAACAGGAGGGACCCTGCCAACTGGTCGGGACGGTTCGAACCGACCGGCGAATTGGTGTAGTCCGCGCGCAGCGACGGGTAGGTGAACGTGGCGTACTGCACGGTGGTGTCGGGCAGGCCGGTCAACGGATCATCCTCGACGTAGCGCCAGCGTTCCCGCAKCGCATGGATCGAGGCCACTGCCGTCCAGTCCTCGCTGACCTGGCCGCTGCGGCTGCCGGTGAACTCGACATGGCGCAGGTCGATGTAATCCGTCTGTTCGTCGCTGGCCTGCAGGCCGACCGTGTACCAGCCATCGAGCCACTTGAACGCGGGGATGCGGTACTGCGTGAGCAGCGTCTTGCGCTTCTGCGCGTAATCCAGGTGCGTGGAAAGTTTGTGCCCGCGCGAGTTGACGTAGCGCCGGTCCAGCCCCAGCCGGATACCCGGGCCGCTCTCGGTGCCGTATGCCAGGCCGGCGGTGTAGATGTCGCGCTTGGCCAGCTCCAGGTTCACGTCGATCGGCACGCGCCCGTCGACGGCCTTGTCGGGATTGGCCTGGATGTCGATGCTGGAGAAGTAGTCCAGCCCGACCAGCGATTCGCGCAGCCGGTCCAGCTTGCCCTGGTGGAAGTAGCTGCCTTCTTCCCAGTACACCAGCTTGTCGAGCAGACCGGGGTCGAACTTGTCTTGGTGGAAGGTCGTCGCCCCCATGTCGTAGCGGATGCCGCTGACCCAGCCGAGCGCGATGTCGGCGGCGTGGTCGGCACGCGTGATCTCCACGCGGCGATGGGTGAAGTCCGCATCGAAGTAACCGCGGTCCGCCAGGCGCCGCACGATGGCCAGCTTGCTCGCCTCATAGGTGGTGTGGTCGAAGACATCCCCGACATCCGGCGCGAAGGCGGCCAGGTCTTCCTTGAGGTAACGGTCTTCGCCGCCTTCGCCTTCGATGGACAGGTCGCGCCTGCGCACCCGCACCGGCTCGCCGAGCTGCACGCGCACGACCACCGTCAGGCGCTCGTCTTCCGCGGCCTCGCTGCGCGGGGCATCGATGGTGATGGTGGGCGAGTAGTAGCCGAACGGCTCCAGGGCCTCGCGCGTTTCGGCGACGGCTTCGCCCAGCAGGTATTCCAGCCGCGATTCGCCGAGGCGATTGCCGAGCGAGTCGTTGAGCGACAGCGCGGCGTTGATGTTCTCGACCATCAGTTCGTCGTCCAGCCCCTCGACCTGCACCTTGTCGACGATGGCCGCAGCCCAGGCGGGACCGGTGGCGGCGAGCAGAACGGCGACGGTGGCGAGGCGGGGGAATCGACGCATGCGGGGAGGATACCCGGTGAGGGTTAAGCGGGGTGAAAGGTCGCGGGCGTCACGCGAGTCGCGGTTCACGGGAAGCCACGCTGATCGCGCATGTGGAGTGATCCCTCGCCCCGCGTGCGGGGAGAGGGTGCCGAAGGCGGGTGAGGGGCGAACGGAGCAGGGACACTGCTGCGCCTGTACAAGTACCGCGCTCTGCCCCTCATCCGCCCGCTGGGCACCTTCTCCCCGCCATGCGGGGAGAAGGAAACAAGCGTCAGCCCGACAGATGCTCGATCGCCGCCACCGCGCGGAAGCGATCAGCCAGGCGCTTCAGCAGGGCCAGGCGATTGGCACGCACGGCCGGGTCGTCGGCGTTGACCATCACGCTGTCGAAGAACGCATCGACCTGCGGCCGCAGGCGGGCGAGGTGGTTCAACACGGTGACGTAGTCGTGGTGGTGCAGGGCTTCGTCCGTCTCGCCGAGCACCGCTTCCACCGCTTCGGCCAGCGCGCTCTCGGCCGGGTCGGTCAGCAGCGCGCGGTCGATCGCGTGCGGGATGGCGATGTCGGCCTTTTTCAGGATGTTGCCGATGCGCTTGTTGGCCGCGGCCAGCGCTTCGGCTTCCGGTAGCGTGGCGAAGGTGCCGATGGCGTCGAGGCGCGTGTCGAAGTCGTAGAGGGAGGCGGGCTTCAGTTCGGCGACCGCGTTGAAGTGCGCGGCAGGCGCGCCCTTGTCGGCGTAGTAGCTGCGCAGACGGTCGAGGATGAAGTCATAGAGCTCGCTGGCGATGGAGCCAGACTCCAGGAAATGCAGTGTCTGGCCTTTCTCGGCGAAAAACTTGCCGAGGTGCGAAGCGACCCAACCTTGATCGGAACTTGCCGTATCCGCGACCGAGATCCCGGTGCCTTTGAAATGATCCTTGACCTTGCTGGCATCTTTCGGGCTGGTTTCGGCGATCGCGAGCGAGGACTGGCCCACTGCTGACGTGAGCAGGGCCTTTACATCCAGATTGAACCCACTTTCGATCACCGTCCGCGCCAACCCCAGCGCATTCCGCCTCAGCGCAAACGGATCCTTGTTGCCTGTCGGCTTCAGCCCCGCCGCGAAACCACCTGCCAGCGTATCCAGACGCTCCGCAATCGCCAGCACCTTGCCCAACGGCGACAGCGCGATGTCGTCGCCGGCGAAACGCGGCTGGTAGGCCTCGTCGATGGCCAGCGCGATCTCCTTCGGCTCGCCCGCGGCGAGCGCGTAGTGACGGCCCGCGATGCCCTGCAGTTCGGGGAACTCGTTGACCATGCGCGACTGCAGATCGTTCTTCGCCAGCAGCGCCGCCTTGCGAGCCTGTTCCGGATCTGCACCGACCTGCGCGGCGATCGTCTCCGCCAGCGCGGCCACGCGCGCGACCTTGTCGGCGACGCTGCCCAGCTTGGCCTGGTAGGTGACGGTCTTCAGCCCGTCGCCCATCGAGACGAGTCCCTGCTTCAGGTCCTCATCGAAGAAGAACTTTGCGTCGCTGAAGCGCGGACGGATCACGCGTTCGTAGCCCTTGCGCACTTCGTCGACATTCTGCGATTCGATGTTGGCGATGCCGATGAAATGCTCGGTCAGCTTGCCGCCGTCGCTGAGCACCGGGAAGAACTTCTGGTTGATCTCCATCGTCTCGATCAGCGCTTCCTGCGGCACGGCCAGGAACGCGGATTCGAAACTGCACAGCACCGCGGCCGGCCACTCGGTCAGGCAGACCACCTGCTCGAGGTTGTCGTCGGTGATGCGCGCGCTGCCGCCGGCCTGCGCCGCGGCTTTCTGAACTTCATCGACGATGCGGGCGCGGCGCGCGTCGGCATCGACCAGCACCTTGGCGCCACGCAGCGCATCCACGTAATCATCGGGCTGGCCGATCCAGACCGGCTTGTCGTGTTCGAAGCGATGGCCGCGGCTCATGCGGTCGGATTTCACGCCGAGCACCTCGGCGTCCACCACGTCCTTGCCCAGCAGCAGCACCAGCCAGTGCACGGGCCGCGCAAACGCGTAGTCGTGGTCGCCCCAGCGCATCGGCTTGGGAATYGGCATGCCAGCCAGCGCCTCGCGCACGATGTCGGCCAGCAGGTCGGCGGTCTTCGCGCCCGGCTTCACCGAACGATGGACGAAGCGCTCGCCCTTGCCGTCGGTGGTGCGCTCCAGCGCGGTCCAGTCGATGCCCGCTTTCGCAGCGAAACCTTCCAGCGCCCGGGTCGGTGCCCCGTTCGCGTCCAGCGCGATGTTGAGGTACGGGCCGAGCACCTCGGATGTCTGCTCGGGCTGTTCCACGTCCACGGCCGGCAGTAGTACCGCCAGGCGGCGCGGCGTGTACAACGGCTTGGCGTCGCCGCGCTCGTGGCCGATGCCACGCTTGTCGAGCGCCGCGATCACGCCATCGAAGAGGGCCTGCGCCAGGCCGGGCAGCGCCTTGACCGGCAGTTCTTCGGTACCCAGTTCGATCAGCAGGGGTTTTTGTTCGCTCATGTGCATGCAACCTTGAGTTGTTCCCTTCTCCCTGCGGGAGAAGGTGCCCGAAGGGCGGATGAGGGTGCGGCGGAGTCCGTGGCGGTGAACCATCCGGATGTCGCCGGATCCTCTCCCCAACCCCTCTCCCGACGGGAGAGGGACTTCAAGCGGATTCTTTCTTCAAACCAGGAAAACCCAGCTTTTCGCGCTGCGCGTAGTAAGCCTCGGCCACCCCCTGCGCCAGCTTGCGCACGCGCAGGATGTAGCGCTGGCGCTCGGTGACCGAGATCGCGCGTCGCGCGTCCAGCAGGTTGAAGCTGTGGCTGGCCTTGCAGACCTGCTCGTAGGCGGGCAGCGGCAGGCCGGCCTCGACCAGCTTCAGCGCTTCGTTCTCGCAGGCGTCGAAGCGGTGGAACAGTTCTTCCACGTCGGCGTGCTCGAAGTTGTACGTGCTCTGTTCCACCTCGTTCTGGTGGTACACGTCGCCGTACTTCACCACGCCCTGCGGGCCGACCGTCCATACCAGGTCGTAGACGTTGTCGACGTTCTGCAGGTACATGCAGAGGCGCTCGAGACCGTAGGTGATCTCGCCCAGTACCGGCCGGCATTCCAGGCCACCGGCCTGCTGGAAGTAGGTGAACTGGGTGACTTCCATGCCGTTGAGCCAGACCTCCCAACCCAGGCCCCAGGCGCCGAGCGTCGGCGACTCCCAGTTGTCCTCGACGAAGCGCAGGTCGTGCACGCGCGGATCGATGCCCAGCGCCTTCAGCGACCCCAGGTACAACTCCTGGATGTTGTCGGGGTTGGGCTTCATCACCACCTGGTACTGGTAGTAGCGCTGCAGGCGATTGGGGTTCTCGCCGTAGCGGCCATCGGTCGGTCGGCGGCTGGGCTGTACGTAGGCGGCATTCCACGGCTCGGGCCCGAGCGCGCGCAGGAAGGTGGCGGGATGGAAGGTGCCGGCGCCGACTTCCAGGTCCAGCGGCTGGATCAGCACGCAGCCCTGGTCGGCCCAGTACTGGTTCAGGGTCTGGATCAGCGCCTGGAAACTCAGGCCCTGGAAGGTGGTTACCGGTGAAATGGTTTGTCCGGCCATCGCGTTATCGTGCACTGCGGAAAAGCGGGCTAGTATACGGGCAAGCCCTTGTCCTTCCGCCGTTTTCCGCCCGTTCGCCGCCGTCGTGGATATGTCCGTGAAAGCCCCTTTCCTCATCGTCGAAACCGGCCAGCCGGTGCGCTCGATGCGGCGTTATGGCGGCTTCCCGCACTGGATCCGCGTGGCCGCCGGGCTGGAGGCGCACGAGACCGTGGTGGCGAATGTGGAGCGCGGCGATGCGCTGCCATCGCGCGAAGGCTTCGCCGGCGTCATCGTCAGCGGCTCGGCCGCCATGGTCACCGACCGCGCCGACTGGAGCGAGCGCAGTGCCGACTGGCTGCGCGACGCCGCCCACGAGGGCCTGCCGCTGCTCGGTATCTGCTACGGGCACCAGTTGCTGGCGCATGCGCTGGGTGGCGAGGTCGCGTACAACCCGGCCGGGCGCGAATCCGGCACGGTCCACATCGACCTGCACCCGCAGGCACAGGACGATCCGCTCTTCGCCGCGCTGCCGCGCAAGTTCACGGCCCACGCCACCCACGTACAGACCGTGGCCCGCCCCCCGGATGGCGCGACCGTGCTGGCCCGGTCCGAGCAGGACGACTGCCATGCGTTCCGCTGGCGCGATCGCGCCTGGGGCGTGCAGTTCCATCCCGAATTCGCCACCCACCACATGCGCGGCTACGTGCACGCCCGCGCCGAGCACCTGCGCAGCGAGGGCCGCTGCCCCGGCACCATCGCCCGCGGCGTGACGGCGGCGCCGCAAGCCCGCAAACTATTGCGGCGGTTCGTCCGCCATGCGCGTGGCCTGCACGCGCGCTGAGCCTTCCTGCTGTACTTCTCCCAGAGATCCCCGATGTCGACGATCAACAAGGTGCCGGCCAGTGCCGGCGCGGAATGGCTGCTGGCGGGCTTCGCGCTGCTGAAGCGCGCGCCGGTGCCGCTGATCACGATCAGCCTGTCCGGACTGCTGGTAGTTGCCTTCGGGTTGGTAGTGGCGTTGATCGGGATGCTGGCTGCGTCTGCCTTGCCGTTTCCGCTGTCTTTCCTTGGGTCGCTCGCTGCCAATCTCGTTTTGCTGGGCGTGCCCTGCATCGTCTTCAGTGGCGTGGTTTGGGCGGCACGGGAGGTTGCGGAGGGGCGGGTCGCGACCCTTGAGCATCTGCAGGTGGGCCTACGTCACCTGCGCCCGCTCGTGGTGGTGTCCCTAGTGCCGGTGATCGTGACGATGTTGTGTGGTTTGTTGCTGATTGCACTGATCGGCCCCGAGGGCGCTCAGCAGACCAATGAGGTGATGCTGAAGCTGCGAGAGCTCAGCGCTAGCGGCGCGCCGCCGAATCCTCAGCAAGTGACTGCGCTGATTTCCGCGCTGCCGGTTCTGAGGCTCATGTTGTGGGTGGTGGCTGTTGTCATCATTACGCCGGTGGTGATCCTTCTGGTCATGGTCGCCATGGCCGAGGTCGTCTTCCGCGACCGCGGAGGCATGGCTGCCCTGCGTGCGAGCCTGTCAGTGAACCTGCGCAACTTCCCGGCACTGGTGGTTTTCTCGGTGCTGCTGACGATCCTCATGTTCGTGCTGAATCTGGCACTCAACATGGTCGGCGTCTTCATCCAGCTAGTACTGGGTCCGGTGATTGCCGTACTGCTGATCAACGCCACGATGGTGGGC
>NZ_JBGFFG010000023.1:0-16478 GCF_056175765.1 Pseudoxanthomonas sp. LjRoot204_2
CTTCGCGCCCCAGTTCCCGGCGGTTGCGGCGGATCACGGCGCGAAGGCGCGCCTCGAGCTCCGGCGTGGCGAAGGGCTTGGTCAGGTAATCGTCGACCCCGCGTTCGAGCCCGGTGATCTTGTCCTCCAGGCGGTCGCGTCCGGTGACCATGATGATCGGCGTCGAGAGGCGCGCCTCGGTGCGGAGCCTGTTGACGATGTCCAGCCCATCCAGTCGGGGAAGATGCCCGTCCAGCACGATGGCGTCGTATCGCGTCTCGGTGGCCAGGCGATAGCCTTCCGCGCCGTCGTGGGCGTAGTCGACCTCCATGCCTCGTGCTTCCAGGTAGGCACCGACCGATTCCGCGATGAGCCTGTCGTCCTCGATGATGAGAACAAGTGCATTCGTAGGCATGGCTGCATTCCGTGTCATGACGTCATCGTGATGAAGGGTGCGCCGTCCATCGTCATGGTGCCGTGAAGCCGGCGCGCGTTATCACCGTCCGGACCGTCGCGCATTGGAGTCCGCGGTCCGCCTGCATCGTCGCGCGCAGCAGGAACCCGCGGCCGTGCGGGTCTTCACGCGTCGCGGGTGGGGCCGGGTGAGACGATGCCGGCATTCCTGCCCCCACAGGTTCTTCATGACCAACTTCAGGCGCACCTTCGGACGCTGGCTACGCCTGCGCCGGCGGCTCAAGCGATTCCGCCGTACCCGCTTCCCCGTCGATCCCGTCGCCAAGGGCGAAGAGCCCCTCCGGGCGCAACTGCTCAGCGTCGAGCAGATGGAGGCGTACGGCCGGTCGCTTGCGCATGCGCACAAGGTGAAGATGGAGCCGACGGAAGAGCGGCTGTTGGCGCGGCTGCAGTCGAACCAGAAATTACTCGGCGAGGCGAACGACCTGCTCAACGATCTCGTTCGCGAGGAACTGAGGATCTCGCCGGCCGGCGAATGGCTGCTGGACAACTACCACGTCATCGAAGAGCAGATCCAGCTGGCGCGGCGCCACCTGCCCACGGGTTACAGCCGCCAGCTGCCTTCGCTGTCGCAGGGCGCCCTGCGCGGCCTGCCGCGGGTGTATGCGCTGACGATCGAGGCGGTCTCCCACGGTGACGGACGCATCGATGGAGAGACGCTGCGTCGCTTCATCGCAGGCTACCAAATCGTTGCGCCCCTCAAGATGGGGGAACTATGGGCCGTGCCCATCATGCTGCGCCTCGCGCTGATCGAGAACCTGCGCCGCATGGCCTCGCATGTGATGCGCGACGGCGCGCATCGTCGTTTGGCCAGTACGTGGGCAAGGCGGCTGAACCGGGCGGCGATCGACGCGCCCGGTGACGTGGTGCTGATCGTGGCGGACATGGCGCGTTCCACGCCGCCGCTGACGGGCGCATTCGTCGCCGAGCTGATCCGCCGGCTCGATAGCCGCACCGGGCCGCTGGCGCTGCCGGGCGCCTGGCTCGAACAATGGGTCGCAGCCGCGGGCTACCGGATCGATGAGCTGGTCACTGCCGAAAGCCAGCAGCAGGCCGCCGACCAGGTGTCCATCGGCAACAGCATCGGCAGCCTGCGCTTCCTCGCCACGATGGACTGGAAACGCTTCGTGGAAGACATGAGCGTCGTGGACCGGCGCCTGCAGGAAGACCCGGCAGGCATCTACGGCCTGATGGATTTCGGCACGCGCGACGCCTACCGGCACGTGATCGAGAAGATCGCACGTTCCAGTGGTGCGTCCGAGGAAGACGTGGCCGGCGTGGTGGTCACGCTCGCGCGCGACCATGCCGGGCCCGATGGGCCGGACATGCCTGACATGCCGCGCCCGCAGACCGGGCATGTGGGGTACTGGCTGCTGGACGACGGACTGGATCGCACCCGCGAGGTCGTGGCCAGGGCAGCGCCGGGCTACCGTCGCGCGCGACTCCGCCCACGGCACTATCCGCTGCTGGCGTACCTGATCCCGATCGCCGCGATCATCGCGCTGGCGACGTGGGCGCTCGTGGCCAGCGGCTATGGCGATGTTCCCCTGTGGATCGTCGTGGCGCTGTCCATCGTGGTCTTCAGCGAGCTGGGCATCGCGCTGGTCAACTGGCTGGCGACGCTGCTCGTCGCGCCCCGTCCCCTGCCACGGATGGACTTCAGCACCGGCATACCGGACACCTGTCGCTCCGTCGTCGCCGTGCCGACCATGCTGTCGAGCGAAAAAGGCATCGACAGCCTGGTCGAAGGGATGGAGGTGCGCTTCCTCGCCAATCGCGATGCGCAGCTCAGGTTCGTGTTGCTCACGGATTTCCTGGATGCGCCCAGCCAGTCGATGCCCGGCGATGAGGCGCTCGTCGCGTACGCGGCAGCGCAGATCGAACGGCTCAACCGGCGGTACGCCCCCGAGACGCTGGACCGGTTCTTCCTGCTGCACAGGCCGCGGCAATGGAACGCCTCCGAAGCCGTCTGGATGGGGTATGAACGCAAGCGCGGGAAGCTGTCGGCGCTCAACGCGCTGATCCTGGAAGGGGAGCAGGCTCCCTTCATGCGCATCGTGGGCGATGCCTCGGCGCTCCGGCATGCGAAATACGTCATCACGCTCGATACCGACACCCGCTTGCCGCGGGATGCAGCCCGGGAATTCGTGGCGACGCTGGCGCATCCGCTCAACCGTCCCGTGATCGATCCGCGACGCAACGTGGTGATCCGCGGCTACGGCATCCTGCAACCCAGTGTCGGCAGCAGCCTGAGCGGGCGCAGGCCGTCGCGCTTCGCCACGGTCTTCGGCAGCGAGCCGGGCATCGATCCGTACACGCGGACGGTCTCGGACGTCTACCAGGATCTGTTCGGCGAGGGCTCTTTCGTGGGCAAGGGCATCTACGACGTGGCGGCCTTCGAGCACGTGCTGGCGGAACGCCTGCCCGAGAACCGCATCCTCAGCCATGACCTGCTCGAAGGCTGCTTCGCCCGCGCGGGCCTGGTGAGCGACGTACGCCTGTACGAGGACTATCCGGAACGCTATGCGGCCGACACCAAGCGGCGGGCACGCTGGATGCGCGGCGACTGGCAGCTGCTGCCGTGGCTGCTGCCGCGCATCCCGACCGCCGACGGGACTTGGGAACGCAATCCGCTCAGCTGGCTCTCGCGCGGCAAGCTGCTGGACAACCTCCGGCGCAGCCTGGTGTCGATGGCGGCACTGGCGCTGTTCGTCATCGGATGGGTCCACGCGCCCCAGCCGCTGGCGTGGACGCTCATCGTGCTCGCGCTGTGGTTCGCGCCGTTGATCCTCTCGGCGCTGAAGGACGGTATGACGTTGCCCGACGACATGCCGGCGGAGTCGCACTGGGTGCAGGTCGGGCGCGCGACGGCGCGTTCCCTCCAGCGCGCCGCGCTCAACGTGGCGTGCCTCGCCCATGAAGCGTGGCTGGCCGGCGGCGCCATCGTGCGCACGCTGTGGCGACTCGGCATCAGCCGCCGCCACCTGCTGCAATGGAACCCCTCCAGCGAGGTGGAGCGATCGCTGGCCGGCGACCGGAGCGCCGACTGGCGCGGCATGTTGCCGGGCTCGGTGATCGCGGTCGGCATCGCATTCCTGCTGCTGTGGCTGCGGCCCGACGCGCTGGCGATCGCGGGACCGTTGCTGCTCGCATGGATGTGGGCCCCTGCCGTGATGACCTGGCTGAGCCATCCGCCAGAACGCGAGGATGCGGCACTCAGTACGCCCCAGCGCGCTTTCCTTGGAAAGCTATCGCGCCGCACGTGGTCGTTCTTCGAGACGTGGATCCGGGAAGAGGACCATTGGCTGCCGCCCGACAACATCCAGGAACATCCCTCGCTGGTCGTGGCCCGGCGCACGTCGCCGACGAACATCGGCTTGTCCCTGCTCGCGAATCTCGCCGCCTGGGACTTCGGCTACCTGCAGGCGGGCGCAGTCGCGGAGCGCACGCGGAACGTCTTCGACACGCTGGAGCAGCTGCCCCGGCACCGCGGTCACTTCCTCAACTGGTACGACACCTCGAACCTGCAGCCGCTTCCGCCGCGTTACGTTTCCACGGTGGACAGCGGCAACCTGGCCGGGCATCTGCTGACGTTGAGGCAGGGACTGCTGGCGATGGTCGATGCGCCCATCCTGGCGCCCACGACGTTCGGCGGCATCGCGGATACCTTCGGTATCGTCGAGGAAGAAGCGGCTGCGCAGCCTGCGCGGAGCGCCGCCGTCACCCTCGAGCTGGCGGCTTTCAGGGGCGGCCTTGCAGCCATCGACACGGATAGCGCCCTCTCGTTGGAGCAGGCGATGTCTTCGCTCACCGGCCTGCAGACGCATGCCGCGAATCTGCTGGCCGCCTGGCCGGCCCCATCCGACATGGCGCCCGGCGACCGCCACTGGCCACAGGCGTTGAGTGATGCCTGCACCGGTGCCGTGGAGGCGCTGGCGCTCTTCTTTCCGGACGCGGCCCTGCCGCGCACCGGCGCGTCGCCCGGCCGGACCATCCCGAGCCTGCGGCAACTCGCCACCGCGGGCGAGGATGCGCGGGCGTCGCGGCTGGCGCGGGAACGCATCCGTGAGCTGGAGCGGCTTGCGCACCTGGCCGGGCAGTTCTCGTTGATGGAATACGGCTTCCTGTACGACCGTTCCAGGAACCTCCTGGCGATCGGCTTCAACGTGGACGATCACCGCCTGGACAACAGCTTCTACGACCTGCTCGCATCGGAAGTGCGCCTGGGCGTGTTCGTCGCCATTGCGCAGGGGCAGCTGCCGCAGGAGAGCTGGTTCGCGCTCGGTCGCCTGCTGACCGAAGTCAATGGAATGCCCGCGCTGCTTTCCTGGAGCGGCTCGATGTTCGAGTACCTGATGCCGCAACTGGTGATGCCGGATTACCCGGACACCTTGCTCGACCAGACCATGCACAACGCGGTGGAGGCGCACATCCAGCATGGCAGGAACGTGGGGCTGCCGTGGGGTGTGTCGGAGTCGGGATACAACGCGGTCGATACGCGCATGAACTATCAGTATCGGGCGTTCGGCGTGCCCGGCCTGGGCCTCAAGCGCGGACTGAGCCAGGACAGCGTGGTCGCGCCGTACGCCAGTATGATGGCGCTGATGGTCAACCCCGAAGCGGCCTGCGAGAACCTGCAGCGCCTGCAGGCGCTGGGATTTTCCGGACGCTTCGGCCTGTACGAGGCGATCGACTACACGCCGTCGCGCGTGCCGCCGGGGCAGGAGTGCGTCCTGCTACGCTCGTTCATGGCGCATCACCAGGGCATGGGCTTCCTGTCGCTGGTGCACCTGCTCGGCAACCAGCCGATGCAGCGGCGTTTCGTCGCCGATGCGGAGTTCCAGGCGACCTTGCTCCTGCTGCAGGAACGCATTCCGCGCGTGGGCGTGTTCCATCCCCACGAGGTGGAAACGCTGGAAACCCGGACGCCGGTGGGCGAGGGCGAAGCGGTGCTGCGGGTCATCCGCGATCCGGAAGGCCCGCGTCCTGAAGTGCAACTCCTGTCCAATGGACGCTATCACGGACTTCTGAGCCACGCGGGGGGTGGTTACAGCCGCCACCACGACATGGCGACCACGCGCTGGCGCGAGGACGGCACCACCGATGCCTGGGGCACCTTCTGCTATCTGCGCGACATCGAGAGCGGGGAATTCTGGTCGGCGGCGCACCAGCCGACCTGCGTGCAGGTGGACCAGTACGAAGCCATCTTCTCCGATGCCAAGGCCGAATTCCGGGGCCGCAAGCACGGCTACGAAAGCCATCTCGAAATCGCCATCTCGCCCGAGGACGACATGGAGCTGAGGCGGCTGAAGATCGCCAATCGCAGCCGCCGCGCGCGCACCATCGAGATCACCACCTACGCGGAAGTCGTGCTTGCGCCGCCCGCGTCTGACGACGCGCACCCGGCGTTCAGCAACCTCTTCGTGCAGACCGAGATCGTGCGCGAGAAGCAGGCACTGTTATGCACGCGGCGGCCGCGCGCGCACGATGAGGTGCCGCCGTGGCTGGTTCACTTGGTCGCCGTGCACGATGCCGACGTGGCCACGATCTCCTACGAGACGGACCGGTCGGCATTCCTCGGTCGCGGCAATACCCCGCGTGCGCCGAAGGCCTTGAGGGGCGCAGTGGCGCTGTCCGACAGCGAAGGTTCCGTCCTGGACCCGATCGTGGCGATCCGCGTGCGGGTGACGCTGGAACCGGAGCAGGTGGTGCAGGTCGACATGGTCTACGGCGTGGCGGCGAGTCGCGAGGCCAGCGAGACGCTGATCGACCGCTATCGCGACCGTCGCTTGGCCGACCGCGTCTTCGATCTCGCATGGACGCACAGCCAGGTCGTGCGTCGCCAGATCAACGCCACCGTCGCCGAGGCGCAGTTGTACGAGCGGCTCGCCAGCCTGGTGGTCTACGCCAATCCGCATCTGCGTGCGCCCGCGGATGTCCTGCAGCAGAACCAGCGCGGCCAGTCGGGGCTGTGGGGGCATGCGATTTCCGGCGACCTGCCGATCGTGCTGCTCAAGGTTCACGACGCCGACAACATCGAGGTGGTGCGGCAACTGGTGCAGGCGCATGCGTACTGGCGGCTCAAGGGACTGCGCGCCGATCTGGTCATCTGGAACGACAGCAAGGCCGGTTATCGGCAGCAGTTGCAGGACCAGATCCTGGGCATGATCTCGGCCGACGCGGAGGCTTCCGTCCTCGATCGGCCGGGCGGCATCTTCGTGCGGCCCGCGCAGAACATGTCGCAGGAAGATCGGACGCTGCTGCAGGCGGTCGCCCGCGTGCTCATCGACGATCGGGAAGGCACGTTGGCCGCGCAGCTCGGACGGCTGGTCCCGCCGAAGCCCTGGCCGGCCGCATTCGCGCCGCGACCGGCTGCCGACGACGCGTTGAGCACCCCTGCGTCGGACGCGGGCGACGAGAACGAAGAGATCGACCCGCGCAGCGGGCTTCCCGCACCATGGGAAGGCGACGAAGAGCAGCGGGAAGCGCTGTGGCCGTTCCTTCCGGTGGAAGCGGAGCGCATGTTCGACAACGGGATCGGCGCGTTCACCGGCGACGGCCGCGAGTACGTCGTGGTGTCGCGCGAAGGCATGCCGACGCCCGCCCCCTGGTGCAACGTGCTGGCCAACGATGCGTTCGGCTGCGTCGTCAGCGAGAGTTCGCCGGGCTACACCTGGTTCGAGAACGCGCATGAGTACCGCCTGAGTCCCTGGCACAACGATCCCGTCTCCGATGTGGGCGGCGAGGCGTTCTACCTGCGCGACGATGCAAGTGGCGAGATCTGGTCGCCCACGCCGCTTCCTTGCCGGGGCAGCGGCGACTACCGGACGCGCCACGGGTTCGGCTATACCGTCTACGAACACCAGGAACGCGGCATCCACACCGAGTTGTGGATCTATGTGGGGGTCGACGAGGCGGTCAAGCACTCCATGCTCCGCATCCGCAACGTGTCGGGCCGCATGCGCACGCTGTCGGCGTTCGGTTACGTCGAATGGGTGCTGGGCGACCTGCGCCACAAGTGCAGGATGCACGTGGTGACCGAAGTGGATCCGGTCAGCGGTGCGTTGATGGCGCACAATCCTTTCAACACCGAGTTCGCCGGCAGGACGGTGTTCTTCGACACCGACGCCAGCGGCTGCAGCTGGACGTCCGACCGCATCGAATTCGTGGGGCGTAACGGAGGTTTGCACCGTCCCGCCGCCCTGAGCCGCGAACGGTTGAGCGGACGTGTCGGCGTCGGGCTCGATCCCTGCGCCGCGATACAGGTGCCGATGACGCTGGGCCCGGGCGAGGAGCGCGAGGTGGCTTTCCGGCTGGGCGCGGCGAAGGACCGCGACAGCGCGCTGGCGATGGCGCGTCGCCCGCAAGGCATGCACGACGCGCACGATGCACTGGACGCGGCGCGCATCCATTGGCGGGGTCTGCTGGACTCGATCCAGGTCCGTACGCCGGATGCCGCCTTCGACGCGCTCGCCAATGGCTGGCTGCTCTACCAGACGCTCGGATGCCGCTATCTGGCGCGCAGCGGCTATTACCAGTCCGGAGGCGCGTTCGGCTTCCGGGACCAGCTGCAGGACACGATGGCGACCATCCATGCGCGTCCCGACCTGAGCCGCCGGCACCTGCTCACCAGCGCTGCGCACCAGTTCCCGCAGGGCGACGTCATGCACTGGTGGCATCCGCCGCAGGGACGCGGTGTCAGGACGCGCTGCTCGGACGACTATCTCTGGTTGCCGCTGGCCACCAGCCGCTACCTCGAAGTGACGGCGGACCGTACCGTGCTCGACGAAATCGTCGGTTTCGTCGAGGGCAGGGAGGTCAATCCCGATGAGGAAGGCTATTACGACATGCCGGCCCCCTCTGCACTCCGGAAGACGCTCTACGACCATTGCGTCCTGGCGTTGCGGCGCGGCTGCCGTCTGCTGGGCGAGCGCGGGCTGCCGTTGATCGCCACCGGCGACTGGAACGACGGCATGAATCGCGTGGGCGAAGGCGGGCGCGGCGAGAGCGTCTGGCTGGGTTTCTTCCTGGTGGACACGCTGCGGAAATTCATTCCCGTGGCCGAGGCGCGCGGCGATGCGGAGGTCGCGCGCTGGTGCGCCGAGCAGGCGGATGCGCTCGGCGTCGCGCTGGAGACGCACGCCTGGGATGGCGAGTGGTATCGCCGTGCATGGTTCGACGATGGCACCGCGATCGGCTCGTCCAGCAGCGACGAGTGCAGGATCGATTCGATCTCGCAGAGCTGGTCGGTGCTCTCCGGCGTGGCCGACGCCACGCGTGGCCAGCGGGCCCTCGATGCCCTCTACACGAAGCTGGTGAAGCCCGAGGCCGGCCTGGTGCAGCTTCTCGATCCGCCTTTCGACCGGACGACGCATGATCCGGGCTACATCCGCGGCTATGTCCCGGGGGTGCGCGAGAACGGTGGGCAGTACACGCATGCGGCGGTATGGGCGGCGATGGCGTTCGCGCATGCCGGCGACCCCGAGCGTGCGTGGGAACTGGCCCGCATGATCAATCCCGTCAACCACGCGCTGGATGCCGACGCCGTCCAGGTATACAAGGCGGAGCCGTACGTCATGGCCGCCGATGTCTACGCGGTGGCGCCCCACACCGGCCGCGGCGGCTGGACCTGGTACACCGGATCCGCCGGCTGGATGTATCGGTTGATGATCGAATCGGTGCTGGGCGTGCGACGCAAGGGCGATGTCCTGACGCTGGATCCGCGTACGCCGTCGGCATGGGAGGCATTCGAAGTGCGATACCGCTTCGGCAGCGCGACCTACCGTATCAGCRTCACCCGGGGAACGTCGGGTGACCCGACGGTGATGCTGGATGGCGTAGCGCGCGACGCTCTCGACATCCCCCTGGTAGACGATGGAAAGCTGCATCGTGTCGTCTACACGACGTGAGACCAGGCATGGCGCTGCGACCCACCACCGAAGCGAAGTGGCGCAACCTGGTCGACGCGCTCCCCGAGTGGACGAGCCGCGTGCGTCATCCAGCGCAGTTCTGGCCCCAGTTCCACGCCCTGGTCCATGAAATGGAGCGCGAATGCGGCCCGCGTGAATTAGCGGAGCTGCGCGATCGGGTAAGGGCGCTTGTTGCGAGCCTTGGTGCGGCGGAATGATGGGTGGCTGCCGGCCGACATCCGACCCGCCAGTCCCATGGTTTGACTAAGCGCGTGTACCTCTACAGCCTGCCTGCTACGCATGCGGATCATCGAAGGTGGGCAGCGTGAAAAGCATCGCCAAAGCGTCATCGACACGACCGACTTGCCGACGTGCGTTGTGCCTTCTGTTCTGCACCGCATTCACAGTCGCCGCGGCACCCGCACCTGCGCCGGCAGCAGCGCCAGCACCCACCGCTGCCATGATGCCGACGGCCGATCGCCTCGAGATCGAGCGGCAGCTGACCGAAGAGGTGCAGGCGCGAGTCAACCGGCAGAAGCGGATCGAGGGACAGGGCAAGGACGTATCCGTGCATGTCGAATTCGACCGCGCCAGCACCCGAGTGATCGTGGATCTGGGTCGCGGCTATGTCCCCAGGTATGCCGGAGGCGAACTGGAAGACCTGCAAGCGCAACTGAGGACCGTCGTCGAGGAACTGCTGATGGGCCTGGTGGACTTCAGCGGCGTCCAGTTCCGCTACGACGGAAAATCGATCCAGCACTTCCATCCCGATCCGCCGCGGCCGACGTTCCGCTCATCCACCCAGAGCCCGATGGGGTCCCCGCACTGAGACGGTATCCCGTCGGTCCGTCCGCCTTCGATCGGAAGCGGACGTCGGCGGGTAGCGACGTGCTTTCGCGCAGCCATGGAATGGAATCCACGTCGGAACAGTAGGCCTGCATCGGCCTATTCTCGGTTTCGTCGCCTGTCGGTGTGCGCTGCGCCTGGTGGATGCCAGGATCGCCGCGTCTCAAGTGTGGCGGGGAGCAGGGCTTGCGCGTATTGACGGAGGACTTGCCCGTTCGAGAAGAACGGACCGGTACTGAAGGTGTCGCGCTTCCGGCGGGTCAGTTGCCTGCTCGCCGTGCCGGCTGCGCGGGCACTGGAGAGATCCTCGTGCTACCCAGTGGCGTGCAGCTGGCGCGACTTGTACCTACGATCCCCGCCAGAGAGTTGCCCAGGCATTCGCACGAAGAGGCGCACCTGGTTCTGGTGTTGAGCGGGAAGTACATCACGTCCGCCCAGCGTGGTCCTTCTGCCTGTCCGGAAGGCGCTCTCATCTACAACGCGCCCGGTACCACCCATCGCGACAGGTTTCATGACCTGAAGGGGGAGTTCGTCACGATGATGATCCCGGAGTCATTGAGGTTGCAGTGGGGGGATCGCCTGGATCGTGGGGCGCGCCATGTCGGCCGAACGGGCCAGGCGCTGGCTTCGGGAATTGCCACCGCCATGATGTCGTGGCAGGACGACGATGTCAGCCTGGCCCAGGTCCTGCTGGACGAACTGCTGGCCGGGATCAGTGGACCGGAGGACGACGTGCGGCGCACGCCAGGATGGATGCTCTTGGCAGAGGCCTACCTGCGGGATCTGCACGACAGGCCTGCCGACATGGCCCGGCTCGCCAGTATCTGCGATGTCCATCCCGTCCATCTCGCTCGTGTGTTCCGGATGCGGCACGGATGCACGCCTGTCGAATACTCGAGGAAACTTCGCCTTGAGCGCGCCGCCGCAGAACTGCTTCGAGGCAGTGACTCCATCGCGGAGGTCGCGTCGGCCTTCGGGTTCTCCGACCAGAGCCACTTCCATCGTCTCTTCAAGCGCGCATACGGCCGCTCCCCCTCCCTCTATCGACGGTTTGGCTGAATAGCCATGTTGCCGCCGTGCAAGCCATGCGGCACTGAGCAGACCATCATCCACCCAGTCCCTTCGGCCCTACCTTCAGGATTTCCGCATGCACGCACGCCTTTGTAGCGCAGTCATTCTTCTCGCCCTTCCCATGGCAGTCATCGCCAGCGACAACACGTCGCAGGACTGGCCGATGGCCGATCCGGTCAAGGCCGGCCTGGATCCGACCGCGTTTGCCGAACTGGAGCGCGCGGTCGGCGCCGGTGAGTTCAAGCAGATCACGAGCATCCTCGTCGCCAGGGATGGGGCCTTGGTCTACGAACGCTACTTCGACGAAGGTGGGCGCGATGCGAGACGCAACACGCGTTCCGCCACCAAGACGGTGGCCGGCATGCTGGCAGGCATTGCGATCGCCGAAGGAAAGATGGCCGGGCCCGATGCTCCTGTACTTCCGATGCTGAACCGAGCACCTCCCGCCAATCCAGATGCGCGCAAGCAGGCGATTACGGTCGGAGACCTGATGACCATGTCGTCGCTGCTCGAGTGCGACGACTGGAACCAGTGGTCGCGCGGCAATGAGGAGCGGATGTACCTGATAGAGGACTGGGTAGGGTTCTACCTGGACTTGCCCATGCAGGGGTTTGCCGCCTGGATGACGCCTCCCGAACGGGCGCCCTACGGTCGTAGCTTCCGCTACTGCACCGCCGGCGTCACGACATTGGGTGCCGCCATTCAGGGCGCTACCGGCATCCCGCTTCAGGACTATGCAAAAGACAGGTTGTTCGGTCCCTTGGGCATCGATGCGCCCGAGTGGCAGTTCTCGCCTTTGGGTCTGGCCCAGGCGGGCGGCGGCCTCGGCTTGCGCAGCCGAGACCTCCTGAAACTGGGCGAGCTTTATCGTCGCGGAGGGCAGTGGGAGGGCCGTCAACTCGTGCCCGCCAATTGGGTGGCGGAATCCTTAAGGCCGCATGCACGCATCGAAGAAGGGATCGACTATGGATACCTGTGGTGGCTCCATCATGAGACCAGCGCCGGCCGGTCGTTCGACTCCTATGCCATGAATGGCACGGGAGGAAACACGGTGCGCGTATTCCCGAAGGAGCGGATGGTCGTGGTCATCACGACGACCAACTATCAGGTGCAGAACGCCCCGAGGCTCACATTCCAGCTTCTCAACCAGAAGCTCTTGCCCGCGATAAGGTAGAGGTGACGTCCGCTCCTGGCCGGAAACGGACATCCGCGAGATGGGACTGGCACAGCAGATAAGGGATCACCGCGACCCAGTCAACGTGTGCCCACACCAGAATGAGACCAATGAAGTCCTCAAGCAGCCGCCGCTACCGTCCGACGGCCTGTGCGCCCATTGAGATCAATGTAAAGAAATAGCCATCGGCATCCAGTATCGAGCGTAGCCTCTGCTCCACTGGGATCCGGTTGAAGTCATATCTTGCCCACAGGCCGTAACTGGGGCGAATCGCGTGACCGGCATCGTTCTGCGTCCGGCGGCTGACGCCAACGTCTGGCGAGTCGCAAGCCGTAGCCCATATCGACCTCAGTGCGAGCGGGCCAATTGACTGGCCAAGGCCAAGACGAAGAACGAAGACCTGCCTTCTTTCGTTCTGAGCCTTCGTTCGATAGGCACGTAGTGGCATGAGTCCTGATCGCTCCTATGACAACTAATGGAACATTCCAGGCCACAGAGAATGGTGTGTAGATGCATGCCACTGCTCTGCGCGGGAAAGGGCCTCTGGCTTCGTCAGGTCGGCCTTGGCGAAGAAGAACCAGCAGGCATCCCCGCCATGATTTCTCTGCTCATGAACGAGGCGAAACGAATTCAATCGGGAATCCATCTCCGGATCGAGGCGCCCTTCAATGCACTCAACGCTCTGCAACGAAATAACCAACGAGATGCTATCCATGACTGCGATGCTGTGTGCCCGAGGTCACGAGCGCCAAGCCGCGTCGCGTGCTCGGTCCTATACGACGAGGCGCAGGCGTTCTCCAAGACCAGAAGAACGCTTCCTCTTCGATAGACTGGTCGCGTGGCCGCGCGATGCGTTGAGCAAGATTGGACTGGGCTACTACGAAAGAGGGTTCGATCACGTCATCAAGGACGGGCCATCCCTCATTCTCGGCACACTGCAACGCGCAATCCCTCAACGCATGAGTGACGCTCTGGAAAGGGGATTCGGTCGATACGACACGATGTCGTTTGATAGTCATGGCAGCTCCGGCACATTGTGCGAACCGGCACACTGCGGGCGCGAAAGCTAACCAAGCATCGGAATTCCGCGTCGCATGACGCTACCACGTTTCTTCACGTGGCGGCAGACTATTCCTGCCAGCGTCACGCCAGACTAACAACCAAAGGCGCAGGGTGCAAAAGTTGCGGTGCAATACCGTATCGGCTGCTCAGCCGCGTTCCACCCCTCCTACTCTCCGCATTGAGCTCGTGCCTGGCATTTCGCCTGGCCACGGCTTTGGCCGTCCGCTTGACCCTGATACGGGTCCACTTCGTAGGAAATTCCCATGGAAATGCAACAGAAAGAAGGCCTCGCCCAGCAGAACCTTTTGGGCACGCTGAAGACCAACAAATCCTTCTCGACCTTTATCAATGCCGTCGACAAGGCAGGCCTTACGGCCTCGCTGGCAGGTGATGAGCAATACACGCTCTTCGCCCCCACCGACGAAGCGTTCTCTGGCCTGCCGGCAGGCGCGCTCGACCGGTTGCTCGAGCCTGCCAACAAGGATGAGTTGGCTTCATTGATCAACTATCACCTGGTCAGTGGCCGTAAGACGACGACCGACGTCGGGAAGTGGCAATTGGCCCGCACGGTGCAAGGCCAGGCTGCGCCGATCAAGGTCACTGAAGGCAAGCTCAGCATTGGCGCCGCTCGCGTCACGCTTCCGGACATTCTTGCCAAGAACGGCGTGATCCACGGTATCGACAAGGTCAACCTTCCGGAATCCAAACCCAACTAAGGTGCGGATGCAAAGGACTGCTTGCGGCGGGAGGAAATTCCCGCCGCATCGCTTCTTCGGCGACAGAACTTCCCATGGGCCCACCCATCAAACCCCACGCATCAACCTCGATCGGCGTCGGTACGGACCGGCCCAAGGCGGCTGCCGCCCTTATGAACAAGATCGCATATCAGCTGAGACCGGCAAGCAAGACGACCATGTCGCCCTGCGTGCGATGCTGTAGGCCAAGTCCAGGCGGCCAGCCTTGTGCGAAGTGTCTGACAGACGAGTTGGGCACCCTCATCAACAATTTTGGTGCGGCGTCGCGCTGGCTCGAATCGACCAAACAAGCAAGCCAGGACGAAGGTACGGTACTCCGCTATGCGGGACTCGCAGAAGCGAACTGATTGCCTCGAGTCCTCGTGCAGAGTCCTGTCCGCTTTCCAGTCATTCGGAAATGTTTCTGCGTCATACGGGGAAGTGGGATCTACCGCGACGTCGCTGCCACTCATGCGAACAACTCCTGATCCCCGGAATGCCGGTTAGCACGAGGCTGCGCCAACCGATGAAACTCTCTGCAGAATCACGCCGGTGTACTGCCTCCGATTTCGTAGCACTCCCGGTGGGCGACAGCCATCGTACGAACCGGAGGTTATGGAGATGCGAACAGTTTCCGAACTCAGCACTATTCTTAGCGAGAGCATGGCAAGGCTTCGCGACGGCCAAGTAGGGCCTGACGCTCGAGAGTTCGTACGGAAATTGCGTATCCAATTGCGTGATGACGCTCCCCAAGATGCGCGACTGGCCATGTTCGTGAGTCTCGTCGCAATGGAAACAATGCTGGACAAGAGAGAGGCAGCGTTGCGCCACTCTGCAACGAGGGCTACGCCCGCCGTGGTCTAAGCACTTTGGCATCAATCCACATACGCCTCTTTATAGATCCTGGTCTGCGCGACATGCTGTCCGCTTCAGACCTAAAGCGGACATCCTGCAGTGGCAGTAGTTGCGGTCAGTTCACCCGATGAGGTTAGCTTGAGACGAGGTCGAATGAGGCATCGCCCGCTCGCTCCACGTCATCGGGTCGCTTGTCAGCCCACCCCAGTCGCCTCAAGGCCAAATCGTGCCAGTCCATCGTGCTACCGGGTGGTACCAGGGGGAATGCCTGCGGGTCCATTCGGAAGCGTAGATGAGGATGGGGTCGCCATGATTGGCATCCTGCTGGATGGGTCGGCAGCGTATGGCGACCGGCTGGACTGCGCCAATCACCTGGGTGAATACATCGATGATGATGTGGAGAGCGCGCTGTGTCATATCGCATGTAATCTAGCGGAGGATGAGGATCTGGTTGAAGACTGTGGCGAGGCTTTGGCAAGTGTTCGGTTGAAGAGAGGTCGTGTTAGTCACGAGCTTCTTTCCAGGCTTCCCCGTCGCGTGCAATTGATGGCGCAAGCCGTACTGGATTCTTAGAAGAGTTCGGTAGTTGGAGGGGCTACAACCAAGGTCAGCGAGGAATACACCCAGCGTGTTTTTTCTTATGCGGCTTCTGAGATGCCCGTTTTTGGCCGGAAGCGGTCGCTATCCGCGGGCACCTGTCCAGCGCATGTGCTTCCGCAAGACTCAATACTTGCGTTTACTGAAAACATTCCGATGTGCGGCTGCCTGTTTCACCCGCCAGTACCGTTAGAACCCGCAAAGTGCTCGCCTGAGTGAGTGCCGGAGAGGGAGTACGTGGCGGACATTCGACTGCTGGATGGTGGCCACGCACGGCGGCTCGAGCTGTTGACGGGTATTGCGGATGATCTGGACCGATCGGTCGCCAGCGTCGATCGGGTTCTCTGCGGTGGCCCCAAAGAGGATCTGGAGTTGGCGTGGACGGACGCGCTTGTCCGCTACGGACGGTGCTTCGGGAAGGGTGTGCCCGCATGGGGTGCGTCCCGGATACTCGGAGGTCTGAGCGAGATACTCCTTGTCCGGCACCGTCACTTCCGGCGTCTGAGAGATACGCTCGTCAGCCACCCTGGTGGGATTGGACGCACTTACAGAAGCGARGCGGTGCTGGATGCGGGCGATGTTCCGCACGTACGCTGCGAGCCGGTCCCCATGTTCGTACTGGGGCAGCTGGAAGCCATGGACTTTGCAGAGCTGTTGTCCACGGTTCGCGAGCTGGTCGGACGACTGCGGTTCGAAGTCGAGAACGAGCTTCGCTTCGACCTGGCAGAGATGTCCGATGAACAGTTTCGACAACTGCCTTTGCCGGCTCGCTTGGAC
>NZ_JBGFFG010000024.1:0-16433 GCF_056175765.1 Pseudoxanthomonas sp. LjRoot204_2
CTTCGTCGGTGAGGGTGTAGATGATGCGGGGCGTATCCGACATGGGGATCAGGACTCTCGACAAGGGGCGATGGGGAAGTCAGCGCGCCATTGTCGCGTGTCGCCGCACGCAGGGCAAAACGAGGGGGTATGGATGGTGCCCAAGCGTCCAGGGACACCCTTCAGTGCCGGGGAAGGTTGCCGTAGGAACCGTCCGCCACCGGGGCGCCGCGCAAAAAAAGCGGGCGTGGATCGCTCCACGCCCGAGCTTGCCCCACACACGTGGGAGAGAGACTTGCCTTGCGGGTTACTTGACTTCGATTTCCTGCGTCATGCCGACCGGCTGACCATTGAGGGTCACGTCGACCTTGTACTTGCCGGCGGGCCAATCGGTGGCCTTGGTGAATTCGATGTTGGTGGTGCCTGCGTCCTCGGCCTTGACGGTCGTGGATTGCTTGGCGGCCTCCTGACCGTCCTGGAAGGTCAGCTTCGCCTCGATGGTGGCATCAGCAGGAGTGGTGGCATCCGTCTTCACCGACACGATGATCTTGTCCTTGACGCCGAACATGCCGACAGCGGCAACGGACTTGTCGGCGGCGGCAGTGTTGCCCACGGTGACTGTCGTGGCGCTGACGGGAGCGGGCGCCGGCATCGGCTCCGCAGGTGCGGGGGCCGGCTCCACCGCGGCGGGCGGGGTGACGACGGGTTCTTCCTTTTTCTTGCAGCCGACCAAGGCGACGGTACCGACCAGCGCGGCGGCCAAAGCGTAAGAGATGCGGTTCTGCTTCATGGGTTCAATCCTTGTGGATGAAGTGGAGTGGCGATCAGGCGTCGGCGGGCTTCGGAGGAAGCTTGATGACCTGCCCGGGGAAGATGCGGTCGGGATCATCGATCGTGTCGCGGTTAGCTTCGAAGATCTGCTTCCACGCATTGGCGCTACCGAAATGCTCCTTCGCGATCTTGGAGAGCGTGTCGCCCTTCTCGATCGTGTAGGTCTGCTCGCCTACAATCTCTTCGGTACTGTCAACGCGCGCCGTAACGTCCGAGAAATCTGCTTTCTCGACAATCTGCTCGGTCGAAACGACCTTGGCGCTGACGTCAGAGAAGTCAGCCTTCTTTTCTGTGCTCATTGCAACCACCCTTCTTGGCGGGCTGTGGGATGAGCAGAGCGTTGCACGTGCCTTGTTAAGAATCCATAGCGCGTGCGTGAAATCGCTTCTATTGTTAGCTGAGTGACGTTACTGCCGTTGATCGCGCTTCATGAGCGGGACATTCATGTCGGCGGTGGCGCGCCAAGGATTGATATCCAAGCCACCGCGACGGGTGTAGCGCGCTTCGACGGACAGCGACGACGGCCGGCAGTGCGCCAGCAGATCGTGAAAAATCCGTTCGACGCACTGCTCATGGAACTCCGCGTGGTCGCGGAAGCTCACCAGGTAGCGCAGCAGTTCGATCCGATCGATGCGCGGGCCGGCATAGCGGATCACGACCGTCGCCCAGTCGGGCTGGCCGGTGACGGGACAATTCGACTTCAGCAGTTCCGACGAAAGGAGTTCCTTGACCTTGGCTTCCGGATCGGCGGCGAGGAATTCGGCGCGCGGTGGTCCGTAGTGGTCGATCTCCACGTCCAGCCCGTCGAGCGATTCGCCTTCGGGCATCTCGGCCATCGGCGGCAGCCCGAGCACCACGCCCACGTCCGCGCCGGCGCGCGCCGACAGGTCGGTGGCAATGCGCTCGAGCACCGCGGCATCGCTGTTGAAGCGCGTGCTGTTGAGCGAGTTGAGATAGAGCTTGAGCGATTTGGATTCGATCAGGCACGGCGACGTGCACGGCACGGTCAGCGTGGCGGTCGCCACGCGCGGTTTGCCCCGGGCATCCAGCCAGCTCAACTCGTACGCATGCCAGCGGTCGTGACCGACGAACGGCAAGGCATCGGCGGCGATGCCGATCTCGTCGCGCGCGCCCTGGCGCGGGATCGGGAAGAGGAGGGTTGGGTCGTACTGCGTCGGGTACGCGACCTCGCGGCCCAACGAGGAATCCTGGGGAGTGTTGTTCATGCTGGCCATTCTACGGACGGGCCCTAAAGCCGGGGTGTATAACGACGGCCTCTCCCCGAGGAGGTTCCCCATGCGATCACTGCTGCTGCCCGGCCTGTGCGTGATGCTTGCCGCCTGCGCCATCGGGACTGCCAGCGATGACGGGCCGCGTCCCACCCCGCCTGCGGACGATGGCCTGGTCCGTCCGCAAGGCGAGGGCGCCGTCGTGATGCAGGTAGGCCAAGTGCTGGAGATTGCGCTGATGTCGAACGCGAGCACGGGGTACGCGTGGGAATTCACGTCCGACGGCGCGCCGGTGCTGTCGCGCACCACCGGTCCGGCCACGCCGCCGCCGATGGACACGCAGCCGCCCATGCCGGGTGCGTCCTCGATCGCGCGCTGGTGGTTCCGTGCGGACAAGGCAGGCGAGACCACGGTGCGGATGGTGTACCGGCGGTCGTGGGAGACCGTGCCGCCGGTGGAAGTGGTGGAACATCGGGTGATCGTGCGCTGATTCGTTGTTTCGGTCCTTGGTCTCCGCGCCGGCCCTGCGCGGCTTGGCTTCGATCTTTCCGCAAGGCAAAGTGACCGCTCCCCCGAAGGCCAGGGAGGCCGTCATGACTTCACCTGCATCCTTTCTCTGGTTGGCGCTGCTGGCGGCACTGCCGGCAGCAGCGCAGAACGCMCCTGCCGCGTCCGCCCCCGGCGTGCCGCCGGTCGCCGTTCCCGTGGTCGACCCGGTCTTCGCCGCCTGCATGACCACGTTGCGCGGCGTCGCCGAGAAGCAGGGCATAGCGACGGCCACGTTCGACACGTACGCGAAGGATCTGGCCGCCGACATGAGCGTGTTGGACCTGCTGGATGCACAGCCGGAGTTCACCACGCCACTGTGGGATTACCTGGCGGCGCTGGTCGACGACCAGCGCGTGGCGGACGGGCGGGCAATGCTGGTGACGCATGCGGACCTGCTGGGTCGTGTCTCGCAGGCGTATGGCGTGGATCCCGCCACCGTGGTCGCGGTATGGGGCGTGGAGAGCGACTATGGGCGCGTGTTCGGGAAGCGACCGCTGCTGGTGTCGTTGTCCACGCTCTCGTGCTTCGGTCGCAGGCAGGCGTTCTTCCGGGGCGAATTCCTGACCACGTTGAAGCTGCTGCAGTCCGGCGACGTACGGGTGGAAGGATTGACTGGCTCGTGGGCCGGCGCGTTCGGGCACACGCAGTTCATGCCGAGCACTTACGAACGCATCGCCGTCGATTTCGATGGCGACGGTCGCCGCAACCTGATCGACAGCATTCCCGACGCGCTGGCATCGACCGCGAACTACCTGGTGAAGTTGGGTTGGCGCATCGGTGAGTCGTGGGGCCATGAGGTGACGCTGCCTGCCGGTTTCGACCTCGCGCAGGCAGGGCGCACGAACCGCAAGCCCCTGGCCGCGTGGGTCACGCAGGGCATCTCGCGCGTCGACGGACAGCCGTTGCCCGCCGATGATCGCAACGCGGCCATTCTGGTACCCACGGGCATCAATGGTCCCGCCTTCGTCGTGTTCAAGAACTACGACGCCATCTATTCCTATAACGCGGCCGAAAGCTATGCACTGGCCATCGCGCTGTTGGCCGATCGCCTGCGTGGCGGCACGGGACTGGTGACGCCCTGGCCGACGGACGATCCCGGCCTGGGTCGTCCGCAGCGCCGCGAACTGCAGACGCTGCTGCTCGCGCGAGGCCACGCGATCGGCACGGCAGACGGCATGATCGGCACGCAGACGCGGCGCGCGATCGTAGTCGAACAGCAGCGCCTGGGCCTGCAGCCCGCGGACGGCCGGGCCGGTGCGAAAGTACTCGCCGCGCTGAAGGCGGAAGGGCCGCCCGTCGCGCCACCGGAGCCGCGAAAGCCGTGAGTGCATTACCCGAAGGCGTGACCCAGGAACGCTGGCAGGACATCGACGTGCTGCGGGTGGAAACCCCGATGTCCCTTGCTCGCGTCAGTCTGCACGGCGGGCAGGTGCTGTCGTTCGCACCGACGGGATTCGACGACCTGCTCTGGGTGTCGCCGGCCACGGCCTTGCCGCCGAATTCGATCCGCGGCGGCGTGCCGGTGTGCTGGCCCTACTTCGGCCGGCAGGGACAACCCGACGATGCACCCCAGCACGGTCATGCACGCGTATCGCGCTGGCCGCTGACGGACGTGCGGCGCGAAGCCGATGGCAGCGTGGTGCTCAAGCTCGCGTTGCCGCTGCGGGATGGCGTGCCGCTCGAACTGATCCAGACTGTGCACGTCGGCCGCGACCTCCGGCAGAGCCTGGACACGCTCCATCGCGGTGAGGCGCCGGTCGTGCTGACCCAGGCGCTCCACACGTATTTCCGCGTGGCCGACGCGGCACAGGTGCGCGTCACGGGCCTCGATGGCCTGCGCTATGCGGACAAGTACGCCGGCGGCACGCACGTGCAAGCCGGCGACTGGACGCTGCACGACCCGCGCGACCCGGGCCGCAGCGACCGGATCTATACCGGCACCGGCCATCGATTCGACCTCATCGATCCCGCCGGCCGCCGCCGCATCCGACTGGACACCTTCGGCAGTCGTTCGCTGGTGGTCTGGAACCCGGGCGACGCCGGTGCGGCCACCATCGCGGACATGCCCGGCGACGGCTGGCGGACCTTCGTCTGCCTGGAAGCCGCGAATGCCGCCGAAGACGCGATCGAACTGGAACCCGGCCAGCGCCATCGGCTGAGCCACGTGATCTCCGCAGCACCGTTGTAGGAGCGACGTCAGTCGCGACCCCACGTCCTACGCCGTCACGTCCTTCTTGGTCAGCGCGGTTTCTCGGACTCGACGGCTTTTTTGCGACGTGCGGGCTTTGCCGTCGCGACTGACGTCGCTCCCACAGGGGGACCACAAGGCGCGACATGCCCTACACTTGCGCACCTTTTCGCCGGTCCGCTCCGTGAACGCCGAAGCTCCCGCACACGCCGGCCGCCGCGCCGCTCTGATCTTCATCTTCGTCACGGTGCTGATCGACATCCTGTCGTTCGGCGTGATCATCCCGGTGTTGCCGGATCTGGTGAAGCAGTTCACCGGTGGGGATGCGGCGCGCGCTGCGATCTGGGTGGGTATCTTCGGCACGGTGTTCTATGCCATCCAGTTCATCAGCTCGCCGGTGCAGGGCGCGTTGTCCGACCGATTCGGACGCCGGCCGGTGATCCTTCTCTCGTGCCTGGGCCTGGGTGCCGACTTCGTATTGATGGCGGTCGCCGGCACCCTGCCGCTGCTCCTGCTGGCGCGAGTCTTCTCGGGTGTGTTCTCGGCGAGCTTCACGACGGCGAATGCTTACATCGCCGACGTCACCCCGCCGGAGCGGCGCGCACAGGCCTTCGGCATGATCGGCGCGGCGTTCGGCGTAGGGTTCGTCATCGGTCCCCTGATCGGTGGTGCGCTGGGGGACATCGATCTGCGTCTTCCGTTCTGGTTCTCCGCAGGGTTGGCGATGTTGAACTTCCTCTACGGTTGGTTCGTGCTTCCCGAATCGCTTGCGCCGGAAAAGCGGACCAGCCGCATCGATTGGAAGCACGCGAACCCCTTCGGTTCGTTGGTATTGCTCAAGCGCTATCCGCAGGTGCTCGGCCTGGTCGCCGTCGTCTTCATCGCGAACCTCGCTCACTTCGTCTATCCCAGCGTATTCGTGTTGTTCGCCGGCTACCGCTTCCAATGGGGTCCGAAGGAGGTCGGCTGGGTGTTGGCAGCGGTGGGCATCCTGAGCGTCATCGTGAACGCCATGCTGATCGGTCGCGTGGTGAAAAGACTCGGCGAGCGCAGGACACTATTGCTTGGCCTGGCATGTGGTGCGCTCGGTTTCGTCGTTTACGGGTGGGCACCAGTCGGTACCGCCTTCCTGCTCGGATTGCCCATCAGTGCGCTATGGGCGCTGGCCACGCCCGCGACACAGTCGTTGATCACGCGTGAAGTGGATGAGCGCGAGCAGGGGCGCATGCAGGGCGCGTTGATGAGTCTCGCAAGCCTGGCGGGCGTCATCGGCCCGATGATGTTCGCGGGGACGTTCGCGCTGTTCATCGGAAAATCCGCGCCCGCCCATGTCCCCGGCGCCCCGTGGTTTCTTGCTGCGATCCTGCTGTTCTGCGGCATGCTGGTGGGATGGCGATTTGCGCGTCCCAAGCCGCAGGCGCCGATGACATGAAAGAAGGCCGCCCTGGGGCGGCCTTCTTCGTTGCGCGACAAGCGCGCTGGATCAATCGTTCTCCACGTGGATGATTTCGCCGGTGTTGGCGGCCAGGTGGATCTCGACGTCATTGCCGTCGGCGCGCTCGGCCTCGGCCTTCCAGACGCCGTCGTCGAAGTCCACGTCGTGCACCTTGGAATAGCCGGCGGCGGCGAGCTTCGCCTTGACATCGTTCTCGCTGAGGTTGGACACCAGCTTCTCGGCCACGATGTCGCCGCTGGCCGGATTGATGCGCACGTCGACGCGGTCGCCGTTGGCGCTGGTCGCATCGGTTTCCCACTGGCCGTCCTCGAAATCGAGATCGTCGATGTTCGTGTAGCCCTTCTCGGTGAGCAGCGCGCGCACCTGCGGCTCCTTCAGCGCGTCCTTGCCTGCGGTCGGCGCTGGCGCCTGAGCGAACGCGGCGCCCGACAGTGCGGCAAGCGCGGCGAGCGTCAACAGGCGATGGCGGTAACGGATGGTCTGCATGGAAATCTCCTATGGGATGGCGTGGACCGAATCCTGCCCACGCCCGCATCACCCCCAGGTGAATCCGTGCCGTTGAAAATGAACACTCCACGCCGCTTTCACCCGCATGAGCGGAACGCGAACGAGGCTCAGGTGCGGCGCAATACCAGCAGCGTCACCACGCCCGCGACCAGGCCCCAGAACGCGGAACCGATGCCCGCGAGCGACAAGCCCGATGCCGTCACGAGGAAGGTCACCAGCGCGGGCTCGCGCTCCGCTTCCTCGCGCAATGCGGCGGCCAGGCTGTTGCCGATGGTGCCCAGCAATGCGATGCCGGCGATGGCGAGGATCAGTTCCTTCGGAAAGGCGGCGAAGAGCGCCGCCACCGTCGCGCCGAACAGACCTACGAGCACGTAGAACACGCCGGCCGCGATGGCCGCGACGTAACGACGCGCGGCATCTTCGTGCGCTTCGCGGCCCATGCAGATCGCCGCCGTGATCGCCGCCAGGTTGAGCGCGAACGCACCGAACGGCGCCAGCACCAGGTTGACCACGCCGGTCCAACCGACGACAGGCGAAATCGGAATCGGATATCCAGATGCGCGGATCACCGCCACGCCGGGGACGTTCTGCGAGGCCATCGTCACGATGAACAAGGGCAAGGCGATACCGACGACCGCCGCGAACGAGAACGTCGGCGTGGTGAAGATCGGCTTCGCCAGTTGCAACGACAGACCGTCGATGCGCAGCAAGCCGAGCGCGCCGGCGATAGAGATGCCGACCAGCAACGTCAGGATCACCGCGTAGCGGGGCAGCAGACGGCGGGCGAGCAGGTAGGCCGCGAACATCGTCAGCACCATGCCCAGTTGCGTCTTCATGGACGCGAACGCGTCGATGCCGAAGCGCAGCAGCACGCCGGCCAGCATGCCGGACGCCAGCGATACCGGGATGCGGCTGATCATCCGTTCGAAGAAGCCCGAGAATCCGCACACGGCGATCAGCAACGCCGACAGCAGGAACGCGCCGATCGCATCCGACAGCGGCAGCCCGGCGACGCTGCTGATCAGCATGGCCGCGCCGGGCGTGGACCACGCCGTCACCACCGGCATCCGGTAACGCAACGACAGGCCGATGCACGTCAGGCCCATGCCCAGGCCGAGCGCCCACATCCACGACGAGATTTCTTCCGGCGAGGCGCCCAGCGACTGCGCCGCCTGGAACACGATCACGGCCGAACTCGCGAAGCCGACCAGCACGGTGACGAAGCCGGCCGCGATGGCGGACAGCGAGAGATCCTTCAGCAGGTGGCGGGAGGGAGATTCCATGGAGCGGTTACTCATGTGGGAGCGACGTGAGTCGCGAACGCTTTTTCAGCGAACTCCGATGGGCATTTTCAGCCAACTCCGATGGGCATTTCACGGTGCAAAAAGGATGGCGACGATCCGCCGCGCGCTTTCGCGACTTACGTCGCTACCACAACAGCCGACTGCCGCTTTCCGACGGCCTCGCACCATCGCTTCGCCACGGCCAGCGACGTGGTGCACACCGCCTCGTCGGTCACCGTGGTCACGGCGCGCTCCAGCAACTGGATGTCGGCTTCGTGCTGGCGCGCCACGTGCGGATCCTCGAAGAAGATCACGCGTTGGCAGCGATGCTCCAGAACGCGGTCGGCGATCTGCGCGTCGCCGCCAAGCGGGCCGCTCTGGAAGCGTTCCACCCAGGGCACGTCCTGCGGCCAGCCGCGGCTCCACGCCAGTTCGTTGAGGCGCAGGCCGGTGGTCCCGGTCGCCATGCGGTGCGCGAAGCGGGACAGCACGTCGAAGTGCGCGTCGGCGAACGCGAGCATCTGCGGCTTCATCGCATCGTGTGCGATCAGTGCCAGCGTCTGCGATTCCAGCGCATGGAAACGATCGGCGCCGCGGTCGGGGGCGAAGCCGGCATGGATGCGTTCCATCTCGATCCAGTCGCGCGCCGAGGCGACCGTCGACAGGAACGGCTTGCCGTGGATCACGCACTGGCGCTTCAGCGCCGTGGCTTCGGGGAAGATCGAGGACGGATCGACCGGATCGATGAAGTAGATCGCACCATCGAGGCTGCGTTCGGCGCCTTCCAGCCCGACGACTTCCGCCACCAGCTTCATCAGTCCGCCGTCGCGGCCGTACGGATACCGCTTGAGCCCATCGTAGCCGCGCAGCATGCCGGCGGCGGCGATCGCATCGTGCGTGCGGCCGACCGCATGCAAGGCCAGCTGAAGGTCGCGGATGCCGGGCTCGCAGGCCCGCAGCCAGCGGAACAGCGCCGCATCTTCGGTATGGTGGTGCAGGCGGTTGGCAGCCAGGCCCAGGCGCATGTTCGATCAGATGGACAATGGAGCCGCGAGTCTAGCGTAGGGCGGGCTCAAGCCCGCCATGGGGATCGCCCCGAATGACGATGCCGTGCGCGGCTTCGCGACAAGGTGGGCTTGAGCCCACCCTACGCCAGCAGCAACGTCGCGATGCTGCCCGCCGCATCGCGTCCCTCGGCGACCGCGGTGACCACCAGGTCGGCGCCACGCACGGCGTCGCCGCCGGCGAACAGCTTCGGGTGCGTGGTCTGGAACGGCAGGCGATCGCCGCCGCCGGCGACGATGCGTCCGTTCGGTGTGCCTTCCACGCCGACGTCGGCTAACCACGCCGGCACGGTCGGCGAGAAACCGAACGCGATGATCACCACGTCCGCTTCCAGCACCGATTCGCTGCCTTCGACCGGCACCGCGTTCTGGCGGCCGCGTTCGTCGGGCTCGCCGAGCTTCGTTTCGACCACCTGCACGCCGGCCACCGTGCCGTCGTCGCCGGCCACGATGCCGAGCGGCTGGCGATTGAACAGGAAGCGCACGCCTTCCTCGCGGGCGTTGGCGACTTCACGGGCGGAGCCGGGCATGTTGGCCTCGTCGCGGCGGTAGGCGCAGGTCACCTTCGCCGCACCCAGGCGGATCGCGCTGCGCACGCAGTCCATGCCGGTATCGCCGCCGCCGAGCACGACCACGCGCTTGCCCTGCAGGTCCGGCAGCTGCAGCTTGTCCTCCCAACCGGCGATCGCGCGGCCCCAGGGATCGTTGCCGCTCACGATGCGGCCGTTCTGCACCAGGAAGGGCAGGGCCGGCAGCACGCCGTCCAGGTCCTGGCCGGGCAGGCCGCCGTCGGTATAGCGGTAGGCGCCGGTGCCGAGGAAGACCGCGTCGTACTCTTCCAGCAGCTGCGCGAGCGTCAGGTCGCGGCCGATCTCCACGCCCAGGCGGAATTCCACGCCCATGCCTTCCAGCACCTCGCGGCGCTGCGCGATGACGCTCTTGTCGAGCTTGAAGCTGGGGATGCCGAACTGCAGCAGGCCGCCGATCTGTTCGTAACGGTCGTAGACCACGGCCTGGATGCCGGCGCGCGCCAGGCGGTCGGCGCAGCCCAGGCCCGCCGGTCCCGCACCGATGACCGCGACGCGCTTGCCAGTCGGCTGCACGTCGCTCAGGTCCGGCCGCCAGCCATTGGCCAGCGCGGTGTCGACGATGTACTTCTCCACCGCGCCGATGGTGACCGCGCCGAATTCCTCCAGCGTGCAGCTGCCTTCGCAGAGGCGGTCCTGCGGGCACACGCGGCCGCAGACTTCCGGCAGCGGGTTGGTGGAGTGGCACAGCGCGGCGGCTTCCTCGATGCGGTTCTCCTGCACCAGCTGCAGCCACTGCGGGATCGCGTTGTGCACAGGGCACTTCCAGCTGCAGTAGGGATTGCCACAGTCGAGGCAACGGCCTGCCTGGTACTGCGCTTCCTCCTTGCCGAACTTGCCGTACAGCTCGCCCCAGTCGCCGGACGTGCGCAACTCCAGCGGGATGCGTTGCGGCATCGTCCGCGGCAGGTCGAGGAACTGGAATACCTGCTTCTTGCTCATGAGGACAGTACCTGCTTCCCCTCTCCCTTGATGGGAGAGGGTGGCCGAAGGCCGGGAGAGGGTGAGCCGGAGACCGTTGCGGCGAAGCGCCACGTCAGCGCATCGAGTGCACGGACGCAACGACACGCGTCGCTGCGCTTGCGCCCCCTCTCCTGCCCTGCGGGCATCCTCCCCCGCGAGGGGGGAGGAGAAAGGCGGAGCGCGCTCATGCTGCGCGCCTCAAGGTCTCGTTCAACGAATCGATGCTCGCGGCCTTCGGCTTCACCAGCCAGAACTTGCCCACGTAGTCGCGGAACTCGTCGAGAATCTGCTGCGCCCAGATGCTGCCGGTCAGTTCGCGATGGCGGCTGATCAGCGTGTGCAGGTGCTGGCGATGGCTCTCGAAGCCTTCCGGGCTGATGCGGTGGATGTCGATCAGTTCGTGGTTGTAGCGGTCGACGAAATCGCGGTCCAGGTCGAGCACGTAGGCCAGGCCACCGGTGAAGCCGGCGCCGAAGTTCAGGCCCACCTTGCCCAGCACCAGCACGATGCCATCGGTCATGTACTCGCAGCAGTGGTCGCCGGCGCCTTCGATCACCGCCAGCGCGCCGGAATTGCGCACGCCGAAGCGTTCACCCGCGCGACCGGCGGCGAACAGCTCGCCGCCCGTCGCGCCGTACAGGCAGGTGTTGCCGATGATGGGCGTGTTGCGTGCCTCGAAGCGCGCGCCGCGCGGCGGACGCACCACCAGCCGGCCGCCGGCCATGCCCTTGCCCACGTAGTCGTTGGCTTCGCCTTCCAGCTCCATCTGCAGGCCGCCGGCGTTGAACGCGCCGAAGCTCTGCCCCGCGGTGCCGCGGAAGCGCAGGTTGAGCGGTGCGTCGGCCATGCCCTGGTTGCCGTGCTGGCGCGCGATGGCGCCGGACAGGCGGGTGCCGATGCTGCGGTCGGTGTTGTGGATCAGGAAGCGATGGTCGCCGCCGCTCTTCTTGCGGATCGGCTCGGCGAGCAAACCATCGAGCTGCGTGGCCAGGCTGTCCGGCGATTCGTACAGGCGTTGCGCCGCGCAGCTGCTGCTGTCGAACTGCGCGCCCTTCAGCAGTCGCGACAGATCGACGTTCACGCCTTCGCGGGGCGATACGTCGAGTTGCTGCAGCAGGTCGGTGCGGCCGACGATCTCGTCGAGCGAACGCGCGCCGAGGTACGACAGCCACTGCCGCACTTCCTCGGACAGCAGGCGGAAGAAGTTCTCCACGCGCTCGGGCAGGCCGGTGAAGTACTGCGTGCGCAGGCGCTCGTCCTGCGTGGCCACGCCGGTGGCGCAGTTGTTGAGGTGGCAGATGCGCAGGTACTTGCAGCCGAGCACGATCATCGGGCCGGTGCCGAAGCCGAAGCTGTCGGCGCCGAGCAGCGCGGCCTTGACCACGTCCAGGCCGGTCTTCAGGCCGCCGTCGGTCTGCAGCACGGTGCGGTCGCGCAGCTGGTTCACCACCAGCGCGTGGTGCGCCTCGGCCACGCCGAGTTCCCACGGCACGCCGGCATACCGGATCGAGCTCACCGGGCTGGCGCCGGTGCCGCCGTCATGGCCGGAGATGGTGATCAGGTCCGCGCCGGCCTTCACCACGCCGGCGGCGATCGTGCCCACGCCCGCATGGCTGACCAGCTTCACCGAGACCAGGGCCGTCGGGTTGATCTGCTTGAGGTCGTAGATCAGCTGGGCGAGGTCYTCGATCGAATAGATGTCGTGGTGCGGCGGCGGCGAGATTAGGCCGATGCCGGGCTTGGCGTAGCGCAGGCGCGCGATCAGCTCGTTGACCTTGTGGCCCGGCAGCTGGCCGCCTTCGCCGGGCTTGGCGCCCTGCGCGACCTTGATCTGCAGCACTTCGGCATTGACCAGGTACTCCGGCGTCACGCCGAAGCGGCCGGAAGCGACCTGCTTGATCTTGCTGCGCTTCTCGGTGCCATAGCGCGCGGGGTCTTCGCCGCCCTCACCGGAGTTGCTGCGGCCGCCGAGCCGGTTCATCGCGATGGCGAGCGCTTCGTGCGCTTCCGGCGACAACGCGCCGAGCGAGATCGCCGCGGTATCGAAGCGTCGCAGCAAGTCGGTGGCGTCGGCCACCTCGTCGATCGGCGTCGGCACCTCGGCTTTCTTCAGCTGCAACAGATCGCGCAGTGCCGACGGCGGGCGCGAGTTCACGGCGTCCGCGTAGGCCTGCCAGTCGCGGGCGTCGCCGGTGCGCGTCGCGCGCTGCAGCGTCATCACCACGTCCGGGTTGTACATGTGGTATTCGCCGCCGTGCACGTACTTCAGCAGCCCGCCGACTTCCGGCGATTCGCGGTCGTTCCACGCACGCGCATCGAGCTGGCGCGCCTCCAGGTCGAGGCGTTCGAAGCCCACGCCGCCGACCCGCGACGGCGTCTCGGCGAAGCACAGGTCGACCACGTCCGGATCCAGGCCGACGATCTCGAACAACTGCGCGCCGCGGTAGCTGCTGATCGTGCAGATGCCCATCTTCGAGATGATCTTCGACAGGCCCTTGTAGATGCCCTTGCGGTAGCTGCGGCCGATCTGCGTCTGCTCGCCACCCTTCTTAATCTGCAGGATCCCGCGCCGGYCCAGGTCGAACAGCGTCTGGTACGCCAGGTACGGATACACCGCGGTGGCGCCCACGCCGATGAGGCAGGCCATGTGGTGTGGATCGCGCGCGGTGCCGGTCTCGACGATCAGGTTGGCGTCGCAGCGCAGGCCAACGCGGCAGAGGTGATGGTGCACGGCACCGGTGGCGAGCAGCGCATGCGCCATCGGCCGGCCCGGCTGCGGATAGCGGTCCGACAGCAGCAGCATGACCTCGCCATCGCGCGCCGCCTGTTCGGCCTCGCGGCAGATCCGCTCCAGGCCGGCCTTCAGGCCTTCCTCGTGCGAATAGGACAGGTCGATCAGGCGGTTCTTCTCGACGTACTGCGGCATCTTCAGCAACTGCCGCAGTTTGCGCTGGCTCAGCACCGGCGAATTGAGGATGACGTGGTTCACCGTCTCCGGGCCGGCGTGGAAGATGTTGGTCTCCCGGCCCAGCTGGGTGGTCAGCGACATCACGCAGTCTTCGCGCAGCGGATCGATCGGCGGGTTGGTGACCTGCGCGAACGCCTGCCGGAAGTAGTCGTACAGCGGCCGCGTCTGCCGGCTGAGCACGGCCATCGGGGTGTCGTCGCCCATCGAGCCGGTGGCTTCCTGCTCGGTCTCGGCGAGCGGGCGCAGCACCTGCTCCACTTCCTCGGTCGAGAGCTGGAACAGCTTGTGGTAGCCGCGCAGCGTGCGTTCGTCGAAGGGTTCCTCGACCAGCGACGGATCGATCAGCTCGGTCTGCAGGTAGGTCACGCCCTGGTGCAGCCACTGCTTGTACGGCGCGCGGCCACGGTTGATGCGGTCCACCGCTTCGCTGTCGAGCAGGTCGCCGCGGCGCAGGTCGATGGCCATCATCTCGCCCGGGCCGAGCTTGCCCTTGCGGGTGACGCGTTCGGCCGGCACTTCCCACACGCCGGCTTCGCTGGCGACGATGAAGTGGCGGTCGCTGGTCAGCATCCAGCGCGCGGGGCGCAGGCCGTTGCGGTCAAGCGTGCACGCGGCGTAGCGCGCGTCCATGGAGACGATGCCCGCCGGGCCGTCCCACGGTTCGGTATTGAGGCCGTAGAACTCGTAGAACGCGGCCAGATCGGCGTCCTTGAACTCCAGCGACTGCGTCGCCGGCGGCACCAGGATGCGCAGCGCCTGGATCAGCTCCATGCCCCCGGCGACCAGCAGCTCCAGCATGTTGTCCAGGCTCTGCGAATCGGAGCCGTGCATCGAGATGACCGGGTCGAATTCGCCGATGTCGAAGCGCGGCGTCTTCCACACCTTGCTGCGCGCCTGCGCCCAGCGGCGGTTGCCCTCGATGGTGTTGATCTCGCCGTTGTGCGCCAGCAGCCGGAACGGATGCGCCAGCGGCCAGCGCGGCAGCGTGTTGGTGGAGAAGCGCTGGTGGAACACCACCGCGCTGCTGGCCAGGTCGCTGCGCTGCAGGTCCGGGAAGAAGGTCGACAACTTGTCCGGCAGCACCATGCCCTTGTAGCCGATCGCATGCGGCGACAGCGTGACCACGTAGAAGTCGGGCACGGACGCGCGCAGCTGCTGTTCGGCCCGGCGGCGCGCGAGGAACAGCGCGAGCGCGAAGGCTTCGTCCTTCTGTCCTTCGTCGGCCTCGACGTAGAGCTGTTCGATGCGCGGCAGGGTGTCCTTGGCCAATTGGCCGCAGACGGCGTCGTTGGTGGGCGGCACGCGCCAGCCCTTCACCGCCACGCCGGTGCGGAACAGTTCGGCTTCGAGCGCGGCGCGGCATTGCGCGGCCTGCACCTCGTCGTGCGGAAGGAACACCAGGCCCGCGGCGAAGCGCGCGCCCAGTGCGATGCCGGATTCGGCGGCGAGCGCGCGGAGGAATGCCTCCGGCTTGCGGATCAGCAGGCCGCAGCCGTCGCCGGTGAGACCGTCGGCGGCCACGCCACCACGGTGGGTCATGCGCGAGAGCGCAGCGATCGCAGTGTCGACCAGCGCGCGCGAGGGCTGGTCGTCGAGCTGCGCGATCATGCCGAAGCCGCAGGCGTCGCGTTCGTCGTTCGGGTCGTAGAGACCCTGTTCAAAGCCGCCTTGGCGATTGCGAGGGGCCATGTCTTGCCTCAAACCGGAGTGACGGCGACACCGTGCCCTGCCCACGCAGCGGCACTTCGAAATGTCACCGGAAATCCGACTAGACCATAGATGTTGCGACGCCGCAACAACACCTATGGCGCACCACCTGTTGGTTGCAAAGGCAACTTTTCACGGGGCAAAACCGTGTCCGCCGGACAACAAAAAACCGCCCGCGTCGCCGCGGACGGTTCGTCATCCGATGGACGTGGCGCGAAGCGTCAGCCGCAGTTGACCGAGGTCGCCGCGCCCTTCTCGTCGAGGATGATGTTCAGGCGGTTCGGATTGAAGTCCATCGTCGCGGCGTCGCCCGGCTTCAGCGCGCGCACGGCCTCGGACTTGCTGTCGGCCTTGGCCTGTTCGATGTCGGCCTCGCTCGCGGTCTTGCCGATGATCCACTGCGCCTGGGTGTCGTCGCAGCTGCCGGCGAGTTCGGCCGGCGCGGGCTCGGCGGCGGGCGGCGTGGCCGCTTCGCTGGCCGCGGCCTGGGACTGTTCGGCGGCGGCGGTCTGTTCGTCGGCTTCGGGCGACGAGCAGGCGGCCAGCGAGAGGGTCAACAGCAGGGCGGGAATCGCCGTTCGGATCATGCGTAACTCCGGAGGGTGAGATGGAAGGAAGGATTGCGCACCGGACATTCGAGAGTCGTTAACCGGCCGGCGCGCGCCTGCGTTCGAGCCACCATAGCAGCGCGCTGGCGGAAAGCCAGGCGAGGAACCACGGCCAGGCGGGCCCGCGAACGCCTTCCATGGCCGATGGCGATGCCACCACTGCGCTCGCGGCGCCTGTGTGCGAGCGTGTCTGCGCCTGGAGCTCGGCGCGATGCAGCGACGGCGCATCGTCTTCGGCGCGGACGAAGAACGGCGTCGCGGCGTCGCCCACCCTCAGCTGATGCCAGCCCGCGCTTCGCGGCCAGAAGCCTGCGCAGCGCGCGCTGCCGGTGGCGGGATCCCGCACTACCTGCGTCGTGATGCCGTCAGGTGCGACGATCCGTGCGTCGTCTGCGATGCCGCACAGCGCCATGCGCTCGCCCGCGCGCGCGCCGTCGGGCGCCGCGGCAATGGCCTGCGCGCCCGCGCGTGCCAGCGTGGCGAACGCCTGCGACCACAGCGCGGCGTGCACGTC
>NZ_JBGFFG010000025.1:0-16355 GCF_056175765.1 Pseudoxanthomonas sp. LjRoot204_2
GCTGACGGCATGACCCCTTTCTTTCCTTCTGCAGATACCCGGGAGTACACATGGAACTGGCGATGATCGGACTCGGGCGCATGGGCGCCAACATGGCCGAACGGCTGGTGCGCGGCGGCCATGCCGTGCGCGGCTACGATCCGGGCGAGGCGGCGCGCCAGCAGGCCGAAGCGCGCGGCATCGTGCCGCATGCCAGCCTGCAGAACGCCGTGGCGGCGCTGCCTTCGCCGCGCGTAGTGTGGCTGATGGTGCCCGCCGGACCGGTGGTGGACGACACGCTGGCGCAGCTGCGCCCGCTGCTCGGCGCGGGCGACGTCGTCATCGACGGTGGCAACTCCCACTACAAGGACAGCCAGCGCCGCGCGCTGGAACTCGGCGCCGCCGGCATCCACTACCTCGATTGCGGCACCAGCGGCGGTGTGTGGGGGCTGGCCGAAGGCTACAGCCTGATGATCGGCGGCGACGTGGATGCGGCGCATGCGCTGGCGCCGGTATTCGCCACGCTCGCGCCCACGCCGCAGACCGGCTGGGGACGGGTGGGGCCGAGCGGCGCGGGCCACTTCGCCAAGATGATCCACAACGGCATCGAGTACGGAATGATGCAGGCCTACGCCGAAGGCTTCGCCATCCTGGAGAAGAAGGCGGCGATGGACTTCGACCTGGCGGGACTGGCGGAGATCTGGCGGCACGGGAGCGTGGTGCGTTCGTGGCTGCTCGACCTGACCGCCGATGCCTTGAAGAAGAACCCGACGATGGACGGTATCGCCCCGTATGTGGCGGACTCCGGCGAGGGCCGCTGGACGGTGGCCGAGGCGATCGACCTGGACGTGTCCGCGCCGGTGATCACGATGTCGCTGCTGGAGCGCCTGCGCTCGCGCGAACACGACGCCTATGCCGACAAGCTGCTGTCGGCGATGCGCAACGAGTTCGGCGGCCATGCCGTGAAGAAGGCGGACTGATCACCCGGTCTTATCGCATCCGGCGCTAGCCTGTGCGCCCGATTGCAGGAGATGCCGATGAAGATCCTGATGGTGCTGACCTCGCACGACCGCCTGGGCGAGACCGGGCAGAAGACCGGCTTCTGGCTGGAGGAATTCGCCGCGCCGTACTACGTGTTCAAGGAAGCCGGTGCCGACATCGTGCTGGCCTCGCCGAAGGGCGGCCAGCCGCCGCTGGACCCGAAGAGCGATGCCCCCGACGCGCAGACGGCTGCCACCGTGCGCTTCAACGAAGATGCCGAGGCGCTCTCGGCGCTGGCCAACACTCGGCCATTGAAGGACGTGGTGGACGCGGAATTCGACGCGGTGTTCTACCCCGGCGGACACGGCCCGATGTGGGACCTCGCCGAGGATGCGGATTCCATCCGGCTGATCGAACAGACCTTCTCGGCCGGCAAGCCGGTGGCGGCGGTGTGCCACGGCCCCGCCGTGTTCCGCCACCCGCGTGGCGCCCTGGGCGAGCCGCTGGTGAAGGACAAGCGCGTGACCGGGTTTTCCGATGAAGAGGAAGCGGCGGTCGGCTTGACCGACATCGTGCCGTTCTCGCTGGAAGACGCGTTGAAGCGGAACGGGGCACGCTATGAGCGCGGGACGGTGTGGCAGTCGTACGTGGTGACCGATGGCCGGCTGGTGACGGGGCAGAACCCCGCTTCGTCGGAAGCAGCGGCCCACGAGGTGCTGCGGCTGCTGCGCTGACGCCATTCACGGCGCCTTACTCCGGAAGGACTAGGGTGCGTCACCGATCGCAGGAGCACGACATGACGGATGGGCCAGGGCACCTCTACACGCAGCAGGCCGACATCGCGCGCATGGAGGCGCTGATAGGCCAACTGCCGGACGAAGCAAGGGTGGAGATCGTGCTCACCGATGGCGGCACGATCACCGGCGTGGTGCCCGCGCGTCCGACGGTGCAGGTCTTCCGCGATGCGCAGGGCGGAGAGGGATTCAACGCGGTCGTCCGCATCGAGGACCACACGCGGCCCGACGTCACCCACTACCTGTGGCTGGACCGCATCGCGTCCGTCACCGCGCTGGGATCGGCCTGATGCCGCACCTGCCCGCCTTCGACATCGACTGCCCTTACTGTGGCGAGACCATCACGCTGGTGGTGGACGATTCGGGCGGCGACCAGCAGTACATCGAAGACTGCCACGTGTGCTGCAAGCCGATCGAGGTGCGCGTGCGTGTCGACGATGACGGCACGGTCGAAGTCGATGCGTGGGGGCAGGACGACGCCTGAGCCGGCAGGCAGGTTGACGCCGCGTTCGCACCGGCGCGCCTAGGCTCGCCGCTTCCTCTCGGGAGTGCGTGCGATGACGATGATCCGCTGCCTGTTGCCGTGGTTGCTGCTGGGCTGCCTGTCGTGTTCCAGCCATGCGCAGGCGCCCAGCGAGACCGGGCCGCAGCCCGCCTTGCCCGCACCGTCGCAGCGCTGGATTCCCACCGTCAACGTGGCGCCCGCCGTGGGTTGGCCGGAGGGGACCGCCCCCACGCCGGCCCCTGGCCTGCGGGTCACCGCCTTCGCCCGCGGACTGGACCATCCGCGCTGGCTGTACGTGTTGCCGAACGGCGACGTGCTGGTCGCCGAAACGAACGCGCCACCGAAGCCGGCCGAAAAGAAAGGGCTGCGCACCTGGTTCATGAAACGCACGATGAAGAAGGCCGGCGCCGCCGTGCCCAGCGCCAATCGCATCACGCTGCTGCGGGACGCGGACAGGGATGGCGTGGCGGAGGTGCGTGACGTATTCCTCGCCAACCTGATGTCGCCGTTCGGCATGTCGCTGGTCGACGGCCGCCTGTACATCGCCAATGCCGATGCCATCGTCAGCGTGCCGTATCGCAACGGACAGACCCGCAGTGACGCCACGCCGGTGAAACTGGTCGACCTGCCGGGTGGCCCGCTCAACCATCACTGGACCAAGAGCCTGCTGGCCAGCGCGGACGGCAGGTTCCTCTATGTCGGTGTCGGGTCCAACAGCAACGTCGGCGAGAACGGCATGGGCATGGAGGTCGACCGTGCGGCGGTGCTGCAGGTGGAGATCGCGACCGGCGCGCGCCGCGTGTTCGCGGGTGGCCTGCGCAATCCGGTCGGACTGGCATGGGAGCCGCAGACCGGTGCGCTGTGGACCGTGGTCAACGAGCGGGACGAACTCGGCGACGCACTGGTGCCGGACTACCTGACTTCGGTGCGCGAAGGCGCGTTCTACGGGTGGCCGTACAGCTACTACGGCCAGCATGTGGATACGCGCGTCGAACCGCCGCGTCCGGATCTGGTGGCGCGCGCCATCGCGCCGGACTATGCACTGGGGGCGCATGTCGCGGCGCTCGGGCTGGCCTTCCATGACGGCGCGGGCTGGCCGGCGGCGCTGCAGGGTGGCGCCTTCATCGGCGAGCAYGGMTCCTGGAACCGTCGCGATCCCGCCGGCTACACGCTGGTGTTCGTGCGCTTTGCCGGTGGCCGTCCGCAGGGGATGCCGGTGGACGTGCTGACCGGCTTCCTCGACGCCGACGGCAACGCGCGTGGACGGCCTGTGGGCGTGGCGGTGGACGCGCGCAATGGCGTGCTGCTGGCCGATGACGTGGGCAATGTCGTGTGGCGGGTAGCGCCGACCGGCGGACCGTAACGGCGGTATCGCATGTCCCGGCGCTATGCTCATCCCCGGTTCCGACAACGACCCTGGGGAGGGCAATGATGACGACGACAGCGACGAAGCGCTCGGTGGGTTACTGGATTGTCGCGGTGTTCGCGCTGGTCTGGAATCTGATCGGCGTGGCCATGTGGTACCTGCAGGTCAGCATGACGCCCGAACAACTGGCGGCGATGCCGGAGGCGCAACGGCAGGTGTACGAGGGTACGCCCGGCTGGATCAACATCGTGTTCGCGGTGGCGGTATTCGGTGGCGTGCTGGGTGCGCTGGGGCTGCTGATGAAGAAGCGCTGGGCGGGCACCATGTTCCTGCTGTCGCTGATCGCCCTGCTGGTGCAGATGATCGGTGCCTATGTGGTGACGCCGGCATGGGCCGCGTATGGTCCCGTCGGACTGATGATGCCGGTGGTGCTACTGCTGATCGCGCTGTTCCTGCTGTGGTACGCCAACAAGGCGAAGGCGCGCGGCTGGTTGTCCTGAGCGTCGCTGGATAAAGAAAAAGCCGCCGGGAAGCCGGCGGCTTTTTTGTTCCCTTCTCCCCGCGCGGCGGGGAGAAGGTGGCCGGAGGCCGGATGAGGGGCGCGCGCGATGACGGACCAGGAAAGCACTGCGCTTTGGCATGACCACGTCGGAGGGTGCGATGCCGCATCAATGCCGCTGGCTTCGTCACCCCTCACCCGCCTTCGGCACCCTCTCCCCGTTTCACGGGGAGAGGGGGATGTAATCGTCTTCCCGCTGAAGCAGGTGAGGCATGAAGCATTACGCCTCGACGTCTTCCAGATCCACGCCGATGAAACCGCCGGACTGGCGGCGCCACAGCGCGGCATAAAGACCGTCCTGCTGGAGCAGTTCCTCGTGGCTGCCGCTTTCGATCACGCGGCCGCCGTCCATCACGATCAGGCGGTCGAGCACGGCTATGGTGGACAGGCGGTGCGCGATGGCGATGACGGTCTTGCCTTCCATCAGCGCGTAGAGCTGTTCCTGGATGGCGGCCTCGACTTCCGAATCCAGCGCGGAGGTCGCTTCGTCCAGCACCAGGATCGGGGCATCCTTCAGCAGCACGCGCGCGATCGCCACGCGCTGKCGCTGGCCGCCGGAGAGCTTCACGCCGCGCTCGCCCACCTGGGTGTCATAGCCGCTGCGGCCCTTGGCATCGGTGAGCCCGCGGATGAATTCGTCGGCATGCGCGCGCTCGGAGGCCTGCAGCAGTTCCTCTTCGGTGGCGTCGGGACGGCCGTAGCGGATGTTGTCGCGGATCGAGCGGTGCAGCAGCGAGGTGTCCTGGGTGACCATGCCGATGTTCCGGCGCAGCGATTCCTGGGTGACATGCGCCACGTCCTGGCCGTCGATCAGGATGCGGCCGCCTTCCACGTCGTAGAAGCGCAGCAGCAGGTTCACCAGCGTCGACTTGCCGGCACCGGAGCGGCCGACGATGCCGACCTTCTCGCCCGGCTGGATCACCAGCGACAGGTCGTCGATCACCTTGGCCTCGCGGCCGTAGTGGAACTTCACGTGGTCGAAGCGGATCTCGCCGTGCGCGACGTCCAGGTCCTTCGCGTTCTTGGTGTCGGCGATGGCCAGCGGCTGCGCCAGCGTGCCCATGCCGTCCTCGACCGTGCCGATGTTCTCGAACAGCCCGGCGACTTCCCACAGGATCCAGTCCGACATCGAGCGGATGCGCATCACCAGGGCGATGGCCACGGCGATCGCGCCCATCGAGATCGACGACTGCAGCCAGGCCCAGATCGCCACACCGGCCACGCTGGCCAGCAGGAACGCATTGAGCGTGTGCAGGCTGACGGTCAGCTGGGTGACCAGCCGCATCTGCGCGTGCACGGTGACCATGAACTCATCCATGGCGCCGCGGGCGTAGTCCTGTTCGCGCATGGTGTGGGCGAACAGCTTGATGGTCTGGATGTTGGTGTAGCTGTCGACGATGCGACCGGTCATCTGCGCGCGCGCATCCGACTGCGCCATCGACACCTTCTGCAGGCGCGGCACGAAGTGGAACACCAGCAGCAGATAGCTGACCAGCCAGACCACCAGCGGCAGCACCAGCCACACATCGGCCTGCGCCACCAGAACCACGGTGCCGACGAAGTAGACGACGACGTAGACGAACACGTCCATCAGCTTCATCACCGTCTCGCGCATCGACAGCGCGGTCTGCATGACCTTCTGCGAAATGCGCCCGGCGAACTCGTCCTGGAAGAAGCCCACGCTCTGCCGCAGCAGGTAGCGGTGCGACAGCCAGCGGGCGATCATCGGGTAGTTGCCGAAGATGGTCTGGTGGATGATCAGCGACTGCACCAGCACCAGCAGCGGGTAGGCCACCAGCACCAGCACGGCCATCCACAGCAGCTTCTGGCCATGCACCTGCAGGAAACTGTCGCGGCCGGTGCTGCCCATCCAGTCGACCAGCTGGYCCATGTAGTCGAAGAAGGTGATCTCCAGCGCGGAAATCACGCCGGTCAGCACCGACATCGCCACCAGCCACGGCAGCAGCGGCCGCGAGTAGTGCAGCAGGAACGGCAGCAGCTTCCGCGGCGGCGTGCTCGGCTCGCCCTTCGGATACGGATTGATGCGGGTTTCGAAGAATCGGAACATCGGGTCGGTCCATCGTGGGCGCGCATCGGCGCGCCGGGGAAAACGTACCGGCTCAGCCGGCGGGATAGGGCCAGGCCGCGCGCGCCTGGCGGAGCGCGTGGCCGTACCAGGCGAGCTGGTCCAGCATGCGGCGTGCGGCGCGTTCGCTGGCATCGCCTTCGCGCGGCCCACCACCAGCGTCGAAGCGGTCCCACGCCTGGCTGAAATACACGCCATCGCGCACCGGCACCGCATGCAGGCCGGAGAACACTTGCCGCAGCTGTTCCGCCGCGCGGACGCCGCCGCTGTGGCCCCCGTAGGCGACGAACGCGACCGGTTTGGCCTGCCAGTGGGCCTGGACCGAATCGATCACGACTACAACGCGGATGGATAACCATGATTGTACTCCGGCACCACCACCACGAAGGCGTCGGCGCGCCAGACGCGTTGTTGCAGATTCACCAGGTCGGCGCTCGGTGCGCCGCCGTGGCGGTGCGGAAGATCGAGCAAGGCGGGATCGATGGCGTCGACGGTGTAGTCGCGCCGCAGGGCCAGCTGCGCTCGCAACCAGTCGGCGACGGTGTCGCAGAAACGGCCTTCGCGCGTGCTGCCATACAGCAGGGCCAGGTGGAGAGGGTCGGACATGGACGCTGCGCTTGCCAGGACGGGGAAACGCAGGGTAGAACCTCAACCATTCTTGAGGTCAATGCACCATGCCCGGAAAACAGCATTCCCTACAGCATCCTCCCATCGAAACGGAGCTCACGGTCGGCCAGGTCGCCGCGCGCGCGGGCGTCGCCATCTCCACGCTGCACTTCTACGAGTCCAAGGGCCTGATCCACAGTTGGCGCAACGCCGGCAACCAGCGCCGCTATCCGCGCGAAGTGCTGCGCCGCGTGGCCGTCATCAAGGTGGCACAGCGCACCGGCATTCCGCTGGCGGAGATCCAGGCCGCGCTGTCGTCGCTGCCGGAAAACCGCACGCCGACCGCCGCCGACTGGAAGAAACTCTCCGCGCGCTGGCACGCCGCGCTCGATGCGCGCATCGCCAGCCTCACCCGCCTGCGCGACCAGCTCGACGGCTGCATCGGCTGCGGCTGCCTGTCGTTGAAGGCCTGCCCGCTGCGCAATCCGTGGGACGAACTGGGCGAGGACGGACCCGGGGCGCGGTTGCTGGAAGCGGAGGGCTGACCCGATGGATCTGGCGCTCTTCGACTTCGACGGCACGCTGACCACGCGCGAGACGTTTCCGGATTTCATGCGCTACGCCGTGGCGCGGCCCCGGCTGTTGGTCGGCGGCGTGCTGCTGGCGCCGGTGGTGTTCGGCTACCGGCGCGGTTGGGTGGCCGGCAATCCGACCCGCGCCAGCATCGTGCAGGTGGGATTGCGTGGGGTGGACGCCTCGCGCCTGCGTGCGCAGGGCGACGCCTTCGCGCGCGAGGTGCTGCCGAGCGTGCTGCGTCCGGAGGCGATGGCGCGACTGGCGTGGCACCGCGAGCGCGGCGATCGCATCGTCGTGGTGTCGGGTGGGCTGGATGCCTATCTCGCGCCGTGGTGCGCAACGCAGGGCGTCGAACTGCTGTGTTCGGTGTTGGCCGAACGCAATGGGCGCATCACCGGCTATGCCGGGGCGCAATGCGTCGGCGAGGAGAAGGTGCGCCGCGTGCGCGCGCTGTGTGACCCGCAGGCCTACGCCGCCATCCACGCCTACGGCGATACGCACGAAGACAACGCCATGCTGGCGATGGCGCATCACCGGACCTATCGCGGGCAGGCGGTCGTCTGAATCGGGCCGGGATCAGGCCACGGGAAGACTGCGCTGTTCTTCGCTGCTCCGCACGCCCAGTTCGATCAGCCGCATGACGTCCAGCGCCTGCTGCGGCGTGACCGGCGGCGCGCTGCCCTGCAGCACGGCATCGCGGAACCCGGCGTAGTAGCGGCGATAGTCGCCGGCCTCGGCATGGGCGACTTCCGCGACGAGCCGTCCCTCGCGCTCGCGCACGAGTTCGCCCGCACGCGTGTCCACGCCCCAGCCCGGCGCGCCGGGCACCACGCCCGCGCGCAGCTGGTCTTCCTGCACATCCAGTCCGTGCTTGAGGTAGCTGCCGTGCGTACCGTGCACGGCGAAGCGCAACCCATTCCCCGCCACCAGTGTGCCCGCATGCAGGTGCACGCGCAGCGTCGGGTAGCGCAGCGTCGCGTGGACGTAATCCGGCGCTTGCGCGCCATCGCGCAGCCGGGCGACGTCGACGCTGATCGCTTCCGGCATGCCGAACAGCTGGAGGGCCTGGTCGAGCAGGTGCGGTCCCAGGTCGTACCAGAGGCCACCACCGGGCTCGTCGCGTTCACGCCAGCGGTCCTGCACGACGGGGCGGAAACGGTCGAAGTGCGAATGGAATTCCGCGATGCGGCCGAGCGTGCCGTCGCCGACCAGGCGCTGCACGGTCAGGAAGTCCGCGTCCCAGCGCCGGTTCTGGAACACGCTGACGATGCGGCCGGCGCGCGATGCAGCCGCTACCACGTCGTGCGCTTCGTGCAGCGTGATCGTGAAGGGCTTGTCCACCACCACGTGCTTGCCTTCGCCCAGGGCAGCCATCGCGAGCGGCGCATGCGACGCGTTGGGCGATGCGATCACCACCACGTCCACTGCCGGATCGGCAAAGGCCATCAGCGGGTCTGCCACGACAACCGCATCGGGCCAGTCGCGATGCACCTTGGTGGCGTCGCGCGATACCACGGCATGCAGCCGCAGACCGGGTGTGGCGTTGATCAGCGGTGCATGAAAGACCTTGCCGACGAAGCCGTACCCGACTAGCGCCACATTCAGATGATTGTCCATGCGCGATGCTCCCGTGTCTGCGCGCATGGTAAGCGAAGGCCCGCGTTGACCTCACGTGCACGAGCATGAACCCCCTGCAACACCTGTCCCGATACGTGTGCGTTCTTCACGCGTGTTGTACGGGATGGCGCCGACACTGCGACCGCACCACGACCAAGGAGACGATCATGACCCATGCACGTACCCGCTCGATGTTGGCCGCCGCGCTGTCCGCCGCCCTGCTGTTCTCCGCCGCGCAGGCGATGGCCGACAACCCGCCGAATGAGCCGGAAGAGAACACCCAGAACGATTCCAACCAGCCGGTGACCGACACTTGGATCACCACCAAGGTGAAGGCCGATCTGCTGGCAACCGAGAACGTGTCGGGCCTGGACATCAAGGTCGAGACCGTCGACGGCACCGTGATGCTGTCGGGCGCTGTCGCCAGCCAGGCGCAGAAGGACAAGGCGATCGCCGTCGCCAAGCAGATCAAGGGCGTGAAGAAGGTCGAAGCCAGTGGCCTGACCCTGGTTACGAAGTAATCCCTTTCTGCACGACCGGTGTGGCACGAAGCGGGTGCATCCCAGCGAAGGATGCATCCGCTTCTCTGTCTGTGCCGTAAGCCGTTCTCATTTCCCACGACAGGGGACATCCGCATGACACATCGCTCCCTGGCCGCACGCGCAGCGCTGGCCCTGTGCCTGGCCGCCGGCATGACCGCCGCGCACGCCGCTGAACCCGTCACCTCGGTGCCGCACCTCGACATTGCCCGCTATGCGGGTCAATGGCACGAGATCGCACATCTGCCCATGTTCTTCCAGCGCCAGTGCGTGGGCGACATTACCGCGCGTTACGGCGTCGAGAAGGCCGGCACCATCAGCGTGGTGAACGCATGCCGCACGAAGGACGGCAGCATGGACCAGTCGACCGGGGAGGCACGTCCGGTCGAGGGCCATCCCGGCAGGCTGGAGGTGCGCTTCGCGCCCGAATGGCTGTCGTGGCTGCCCATGGTGTGGGCGGACTACTGGGTGATCGCGCTCGATCCGGACTACCAGTGGGCGATGGTCGGCGAACCGGACCGCAAGTACCTGTGGATCCTGTCGCGCGAGCCGTCGATGGACCGTGCGCAGTTCGAACAGCTCAAGGCGAAAGCCGAGGCCATGGGGTACGACCTGTCGCCGCTGATCGTGGCGGCGCCGCTGAAGTAGGTCGCATCCAGGCGGCGTCGGAATTTGTGGGAGCGACGTAAGTCGCGATTGGTCGCGCCGGAAGGATGGGTGGTACGTGCGTCTCGCGATCGCGACTTACCTCGCTCCCACACGTGGCTCCATGGCCCTCAGAACCGCTGCGTGTAGCGGAACTGCAGGAAGTTCTCGCCCGGGTTCGGATTCCTTATCCGGCCGTTGGAGAAGTGCTGGAAGCGCAGCGACCACTCGTGCTGCTGGTCGGCGCCGAAGCGCTTGCCGATCGCGATGTGGTCGCCGAAGTTGAATGTGGTGCTGAATTCCTTCTTCCGCGTGTCGTACTTGGGGAAGATGACGTTGACGCCGATGCCGCCTTCGACGAACCAGYCGTTGTCCCAGCCGTTCGGGCGCCAGCGCAGGGCCGGGGTCACGCCCAGTTGCGTGCTGTTCTGGCTGTCGCTGTGCCAGCGCGCGACTTCGCCCTGCCACTGGCCACTGATGTGGCCGTAGYGGTACTGCTTCTCCCAGCGCCAATCGCGGCTCATGCCGACCGTCAGCGATTGTGCGTCCTCGGCCATACCGCCCTGCACGTACCACGCGCTGCGCGGCTCGGCCGCGAAGGCCGGTGCCACGGGCAGCGCCAACAGCGCGGCGAGCGCCAGCCGGCGCACGGACAGTGGGAGGAGGGAGGGGGCGGGCGAAGCAGGGTGCGGGACGCGACGATGCGTAACGGACACGGATGACACTCGGAGGGGGAGAGGGGGCCGCGCCGGGGGCGCGGCGTTCGCGTGATTATCGGAGAGGCGGCGTGACGGTCGGCTCAGGGCTGTGCGGCCAGGGCAGGCACGACGTCCTGTTCGCCCCAGCCGCCCAGCGACTTGTAGATGGCCACCACCCCTACGTTGACGCCGGCCTCGGCCTGCRCAAGCGCATCGTCCGCGGCGAGCTGCGTGCGCTGGGCATCCAGCAGCGTCAGGAAATCCGACGAGCCGGCACGATACCGGACTTCGGCCAGCTCCGCCGCACGGCGCGCGGCAACGGATTGTTCCAGCCGGAGTTTCAGCTGCGCCTGCTGCTTGGCGTAGGAGAGCAGGGCATTTTCCGTTTCCTCCAGCGCRCCCAGAACCGCCTTCTCGTACTGGGCCGCCACGCCGTCCGCCTGTGCTTCGCTCGCGCGCAACCGCGCACGCACGCTGCCCATGTCGAACGCAGCCCAGCTGATCGATGGCGTGACCTGCCACGCGCGGTTGTCGCCGTTGACCAGGTTGCCCCAGCCCCCGGACAGGAAGCCGATGAAGCCACGCAGGCTGACCCGCGGGAACAGATCCGCCGTGGCGACGCCGACGCGTGCGGTCGCGGCCGCCAGGCGACGCTCCGCCGCGCGCACGTCCGGTCGCTGGCGCAACAACTCGGTGGTGTCGCCGATCGGCAGGGCCTTGGCGAAGGCCGGTGCGGGACGCGGCGCAAGCAGCGAATCCAGCTCGCCGGGACGCTTGCCCGCCAGTACGGCCAACCGGTGGCGCGACTGGCCCTCGACGGCTTCCAGCAGGGGGACATCGGCTTCGACCGCGCGCACGCGGGCCAGGCTGCTCTGTACTTCCAGCTGGCTGCCGGCGCCCAAGTCGAAGCGCGACTCGGTCAGGCGCTGCGTTTCGCCCAGCGTCTTCAGGATGCGACGCGCCACGTCCAGTCGCTGCTGCGTGCCGCGCAACTCGAAATAGTTGCGCGCCACTTCTGCGGCCACCGTCACCTGCATCGCCTGCAGGTCGTTGCGCTGCGCCTGCAGGTCCGCGTGCGCGGCCTCGGTGCTGCGGCGCACGCGGCCGAACAGGTCGAGTTCCCACGCCGCATCGAAGCCGGCCGAGTAACTGTCGGTCTCCACGCGGCCCTGGCCTTCCACCGGCTGCTTGGTGCGGGTGCCTTCGACGCCCATCGTGACGTGCGGCGCGAGGTCCAGGCGGCGTTCGGAGAACACCGCGCGGGCCTCGTTGACACGGGAAACCGCGATGCGCACGTCAAGGTTGGCGATCAGCGCTTCGCGCACCAGCTGGTCGAGCACCGGGTCGTCGAACTGGCTCCACCACGTGGCGACCGGATGGTCGGCCACGTAGTCGACGGTGCCCGCCTGCTCCAGCGCCGCAGGTGCCGTCTGCGGGGCCACGTAGTCCGGACCCACGGTGACGCAACCGGCCAGCACCACCGATGCGACGGCGATGACGAGCGGACGGATCACCATGGCAGCACCTGGTCGAAGTAGTAATAGCCACCGGTCGGGCCGTCGTTGCCGATCAGCGCCAGCTGCACGCTGGTGCGCGCGCCGTCCGGCACGGAGAGCTCGCCGTTCTGCTGGTCGCCGGACTTGTTCATCTCGGTCTGCACGTAGCCGGGGTGGATGGTGTTGACCTTGATGCCGGTGTCCTTGAGTTCGTGCGCCAGGTGGATGGTCCACGCGTTCACCGCGCTCTTGGAGACGTTGTAGGCCGGCACGCCCTTGAAGTCGTAGATGAAGGACGCCGGGTTCTGGTGCTCCGACAGCGAGCCCAGCAGGCTGGACACGTTGACGATGCGGCCGGCGTCGGACTTGCGCAGCAGCGGCAGGAACGCCTGCGTGGTTTCGATCAGGCCGAACAGGTTGGTGTCGAACGTGGTGCGCCAGGTGTCCAGCGCTTGGCCCGAGACGCCCCGGGTGGGATCGTCGACCAGAATGCCGGCATTGTTGACCAGGATGTCGAGCCTGCCGTGGCGCTGCTCGATCTCCTTCACGGCGGCGGCGATGCTGGCGCTGTCGGTGACGTCCAGCGCGATCGCTTCCACCGGCAGGCCCTGCGACTGCAGGTCCAGCGCGGCTTCCACGGCCCTGTCGCGGTTGCGGCCGGCCAGCAGCGTGTGCACGCCGGCTTCGGCCAGTTGGCGGACGGTCTCACGGCCGATGCCGCGGGTGGCGCCGGTGACCAGCGCGATCTTGGATGACGTGTTCATGGCTTTGCCTCGTGATGTAGGGATGGATCAGGAATGGACATGCGCGTCGGCGGTGGCCGGGGCATGGGAAACGAGCGGACGATGGGCGAGCTTGCGCAGGGCCACGTAGAACACCGGGGTCAGGAACAGACCGAACAGGGTGACGCCCAGCATGCCGGCGAACACGGTGATGCCGGTGACCGAGCGTACCTCCGCACCGGCACCCGACGACAGCACCAGCGGCACGGTGCCGGCGATGAAGGCGACCGAGGTCATGACGATGGGGCGCAGGCGCAGGCGGCAGGCTTCCAGGGCGGACTCCACGATGCCCTTGCCCTGCAGCTCCAGTTCGCGGGCGAACTCGACGATCAGGATCGCGTTCTTGCASGCCAGGCCCATCAGCACCACCAGGCCCACCTGCACGAACACGTTGTTGTCGCCGCCCATCACCCACACGCCGAACAGCGCCGACAGCAGGGTCATCGGCACGATCAGGATCACCGCCAACGGCAGCGTCCAGCTCTCGTACAGGGCGGCCAGCACCAGGAAAGCCAGCAGGACGGCCAGCGGGAACACCACCAGCGCCGCCTTGCCCTGGGTCGCCTGCTGGTAGCTCAGGTCGCTCCAGTCGATGCCCATGCCGGGCGGCAGCACCTGCTGCGCCAATTCGGTGACCTTGGCCATCGCTTCGCCGGACGACAGCACGCGCGGATCGGCTTCGCCCAGCAGGTCGGCGGCCGGATAGCCGTTGAAGCGGATCACCGGGTCGGGGCCGTAGGTCTGCTTGATGTTCACCATGCTGCCCACCGGCACCATCTCGCCGTTGGCGTTGCGGGTGCGGAGGTTGGCGATGTCCTCGACGTTGTCGCGGAACGGACCGTCGGCCTGCGCGATGACCTGCCAGGTACGGCCGAACATGTTGAAGTCGTTGACGTACGCCGACCCCAGGTAGGTCTGCAGCGTGTCGAACAGCTCGGTGAGCGGCACGCCCTGCGCCTTCGCCTTCACGCGGTCGACGTCGGCATCCAGCTGCGGCACGTTGGCCTGGTAGCTGCTGATCGGGAAGCCCAGGCCGGGCGTCTGCGACGCCGCGCCCTGGAACGCCTGCACCGCATTCTGCAACTCGCCGTAACCCAGGCGGGTGCGGTCCTCGACGAACAGCGACCAGCCCGACCCGTTGCCCAGGCCTTGGATCGGTGGCGGCATGAAGGCGAAGGTGAAGCCTTCCTGGATGCCGGCGAACTTCTGGTTGAGCTCGGCGGTGATCTCGGCCGCGCTGCGCGAGCGCTCGCTGAAGGGCTTCAGGGTGAAGAACACCACGCCGTTGTTCGGGGTGTTGGTGAACTGCAACGGGTTGAGGCCCGGGAACGCGACTTCGTTCGACACGCCGTCCACGTCCTTGGCGATCGCGGCCATCTTCTTCAGTACCGCGTCGGTGCGTTCGATCGATGCGCCTTCCGGCATCTTCACGCCGGCGATCAGGTACAGCTTGTCCTGCACCGGGATGAAGCCGGCCGGCACCGTCCGGAACATCAGGCCTGCGCCGATCAGCAGCACCACGTACACCGCGAACACCGCGCCGCGCTTGCCGAGGGCGCGCGACACCGCGCCTTCATAACGCTCGGAGTTGCGCTTGAAGAAGCGGTTGAACGGACGGAACAGCCAGCCGAACAGGCGGTCGATCAGACGCGACGGCGCGTCCTTCGCRGCATCGTGCGGTTTCAGCAGCTTGGCGGCCAGAGCCGGCGACAGGGTCAGCGAGTTGATCGCCGAGATGACGGTGGAAATGGCGATGGTGACGGCGAACTGCTTGTAGAACTGGCCGGTCACGCCGGTCAGGAACGCCATCGGCACGAACACCGCGCACAGCACCAGCGCGATCGCGATGATCGGGCCCGACACTTCCTTCATGGCCAGGTGCGCCGCCTGCAGCGGCGTGGCGCCGTGCTCGATGTGGCGCTCGACGTTCTCCACCACCACGATGGCGTCGTCCACCACGATGCCGATCGCCAGCACCAGGCCGAACAGGGTCAGCGTATTGATCGAATAGCCCAGCAGGTACAGCACCGCGAACGTGCCGACCACCGACACCGGTACCGCCAGCAGCGGGATGATCGAGGCACGCCAGGTCTGCAGGAACAGGATCACCACCAGCACCACCAGCAGGGTGGCTTCCAGCAGCGTGCTGACCACGGACTTGATCGAATCGCGGACGAAGATCGTGGTGTCGTAGATCGACTGGATTTCGACGCCCGGCGGCAGGGTCGGACGGATATCGTCCATCTTCGCCACCACGGCATCGCGGATCTCGAGCGCGTTCGCGCCCGGCGCCTGGAAGATGCCGATCGCCGAGGCGTTCTTGCCGTCCAGGCGCGCACGCAGCGTGTAGTCGCCGGCGGCCAGCTCAATGCGGGCCACGTCGGCCAGGCGCACGATCTCGCCATCGGTGCCGCTCTTCAGCACGATGTTGCCGAATTCCTCGACGGTCTCCAGGCGGCCCTTGGCGTTGATCGGCAGCAGGAAGTCGCTGCCGTTCGGCATCGGTTCCGCGCCCAGCTGGCCGGCCGAGACCTGCACGTTCTGCTCGCGCACGGCGCGCAGCACGTCGCTGGCGGTCATGCCGCGCGAGGCGACCTTGTCGGGGTCCAGCCACAGGCGCATGGCGTAGTCGCCGCCGCCGAACTGCTGCGCGTCGCCAACGCCGGGAATGCGCGCCAGTTCGTCCTTCACGTGCAGGCGCATGTAGTTGCGCAGGTACAGCGAGTCGTACTTGCCGTCCTTGGAGGTCAGGTGGACCACCATCAGGAACACCGGCGACTGCTTCTGCGTGGTCACGCCCTGCCGGCGCACGTCTTCGGGCAGGCGTGCCTGTGCCTGCGCCACGCGGTTCTGCACGCGCACGGCGGCCTCGTCCGGATCGGTGCCCGGCTTGAAGGTCACGGTCAGCGAGAGCACGCCGTCGGAGCCGGCGACGGACTTGATGTACATCATGTCCTCGACGCCGTTGATCGCTTCCTCGAGCGGCGTGGCGACGGTCTCGGCGATGACCTTGGGGTTGGCGCCCGGATACACCGTGCGCACGACGACCGACGGCGGCACCACTTCGGGGTACTCGCCGATCGGCAGCAGCGGAATCGAGATCAGGCCGGCGGCGAAGATCACGAT
>NZ_JBGFFG010000026.1:0-16270 GCF_056175765.1 Pseudoxanthomonas sp. LjRoot204_2
GTCACCACCAGCGGCTTGATGCCGCCAGACCCCAGCGCAATCAGGAACAAGCCGGTATAGAAACCTGTGGCGTTGCTCTCGAACAGTGCCAGGCACGCATGGCCCGCGCAGTAGATCAGCGAAAACCACAGGACGGTGTTGTATTTGCCGAAGTAGCGGTCCRACAGCCAACCGCCCAGCAGCGGGAAGAAATAGACACCGATGACGAAACTGTGGAAAAGATCCTTCGCCGCACCCTCGCGCGCCGCCTGGTCGGGCAGGTACGCCAGCAGCACCGAACTGATCAGGAACGGCACCAGGATGTTGCGCATCCCGTAGAAGCTGAACCGTTCGCACGCCTCGTTGCCGATGATGTAGGGAATCTGGCGGGGCATGCGGCCCGGGCTGGCTTCTGCGGTCGTGCTCATCCGATCTTCCGGTGAAAGAGTCCCGGAAGGTTACCGTATCGGGCTGCGGCGGGTCGAACCGCCAGACCTGCATTCGCCCGTCCGACAGGGGCTGGGACTGACCGCGATTGCCGGGCATCATGCGCCCTGCCCTGTTCAGGATATGACCATGCTGCGACCGCTCTGCACCACGCTGTTGCTGGCCCTCGTGCCGCTCGCGCAGGCCCAGCCTGCCCTCACCACGGCGTCCGAGCGTTCGGGATTCGTGGACACCGGGCGGTACGATGAAGTGGTCGCGCTCTGCGATGCCTTCGCGCGGCAGTATCCGAAGGCCGTGCGCTGCACCACGTTCGGCACCACGCCGGAGGGTCGGCCGATGAAGGCGCTGGTCGCCTCCACCAGCGGTGCGCTCACGCCGGAACAGGCACAGCGCCGCCAGTTGCCCGTCGTGCTCGTGCAAGGCGGCATCCACGCCGGCGAGATCGATGGCAAGGATGCGGGCTTCCTCTCGCTACGCGAGATACTGGAAKGCAAGGCCGCCGCAGGCGTCCTCGACAAACTGGTCTGGGTGTTCGTGCCGGTGTTCAACGTCGATGGCCACGAGCGTTTCGGCGCCTGGAACCGCCCCAACCAGCGCGGCCCGAAGGAAATGGGCTGGCGGACCACCGCGCAGAACTACAACCTCAACCGCGACTACGTGAAGGCCGACACGCCGGAGATGCAGGCCATGCTGCAGCTGGTGCAGCGTTGGGACCCGATCGTCGCCGTGGACCTGCATGCGACCAACGGTGCCCAGTTCGAACACGACATCTCCATCCAAGTGGAGCCGGTGCATGCCGGCGATGCCGGATTACGCAAAGCCGGCCTCGCATTGCGCAGCGGCGTGATCGACGATCTGGCGAAGCACGGGTCGCTGCCGCTGCCCTACTACCCTTCGTTCGTCGTGCAGGACGATCCCACCTCCGGCTTCGAGGACAGTGTGCCGCCGCCGCGCTTCTCCCATGGCTATTTCCTGCTGCGCAACCGCATCGGCATGCTGGTGGAAACGCATTCCTGGAAGGAGTACCCGGTACGTGTGCGGATCACCCGCAATACCATCGTCTCGGTGCTGGAGCACGTCGCCCGTGATGGCGCTGCGTGGTACGCCGCCGCGAAGCAGGCCGATGCTTCCGCCACGCAGCTGGCCGGCACCGCTGAGCCGTTGACCTGGGCCGCGGCCCCGACGTCCCGCACGGTCGACTTCCGTGGCTATGCCTACACCCGGACGAAGTCCGACGTCTCGGGCGCGTTGATGACGCGCTATGACGAAAAAACACCGCAGATCTGGAAGGTGCCGCTGAAGGACGACATCCGTCCCGGCGTCGTCGTGGAGGCGCCGCGTGGCGGCTATCTGGTCCCCGTCGCGGAAGCCGCCTGGGTCGCGCCCATCCTGAAGACGCATGGGGTGGAATACCGCCTGCTCGGCAAGCCGTGGCAGGGCGACGCGCAGGTGTTCCGCGCGACGAAGAGCAGCTTCGGTAGCGCTTCCGTGGAGACGCACCAGCGCCTGACCGTCGAGGGCGWGTGGGCGCGCGAAGCGCGCACCACGCCCAGCGGCGCGCTGTTCGTTCCGACCGCGCAGGCCAAGGCGCGCCTGGTGATGGCGTTGCTGGAGCCGCTGGCACCCGATTCCCTGCTGGCCTGGGGCCGTTTCAACAACGCCTTCGAGCGCAAGGAGTACATGGAGGACTATGTGGCCGAAAGCGTCGCGCGCGAGATGCTGCGCGACCCCGCGATCAAGGCCGAGTTCGAGCGCAGGCTGCGCGAAGACAAGGCCTTCGCGGCCGATCCCGCCGCGCGGCTGGAGTTTTTCTACCGCAGGCATCCGTCATGGGACGAGCGCTACCAGCTGTATCCGGTGTTGCGCATCGACACGGCGCCGTAGCCCTGACGCTCCTCCAGGCGCGGCGCATGTCGGGACCCTGCAGCCAGCGCGGCCACGGACGTTCACCGAGCTTTCGCCATGCGGTCGCGATCCGCGCCAGCCCGTCGGCATGGCGAGGCGCGCGCTCAGCCCAGCCGCCGCATCCCGTAGCGTGCCGGCGCATTGCCGAGAGTCGTTTCGGTGAGCGGTGCGCCCATCGCTGCGAGTACGCTGCGCTGCTGGTCCAGCGGGGTACGCAGCATGCCGTTCTCGTACGTCGCCAGCGTCTGGAACGCGGGCAGTGCCCAGGCGCGTTCCAGCAATCCGGCCACGCGCGGCCACCGCGACGCATCGACGTCATGACGCACGAAGACGGCGTTGCGGAAGAAGGCGGCAAGCGTGATGTCGGCGATCGAAAGCTCGCCGAAGATCCAGCCCCGCTCCGGCAGCTGCGACTCCAGATAATCCAACKCAAGGGGCAGTTCTTCGTCGCGGGCCTTGCGGACGACATCGTCGTCGGTACCTTCATTGAAGAGAAAGCGCCGCACGCCTTTCTGGAAGAACATGCGCCAGACGATGACGTCGCCCAGCTGGGAGTCCGCATATTCCTCGAGCCAACGCGCCTGGGCCCGCGGCACGGCGCCTGACGGATACAGCGACGGGTCGGGATAGCGGTCCTGCAGGTATTCGCAGATCACCGTGGAGTCGTTGAGGACCAGCCCGCCATCCAGCAGCACGGGGATGCGCCGGAGCGGACTCAGGCGACTGAATTCCTCGTCGCCGACGAACGGTGCGATGGGATCGATCCGGTACGGGATGCCCTTCAGTTCGAGACAGACCAGCACCTTGCGCACGTACGGCGACAGGTAGTTGCCGATGATCGTGACGGGTTCGCTCATGTACGGCCTCCGCTCGGGTGCAGACAGCGTGCGCAGCCCAGCCCGAACGGTCAACCCCACGCGGGGCCCGCGGCGGCGCACGCGCGCATGCGCCGGGCATGGAGAAACGTCCGCGTATCGACGCTTCCCGCGTTGACGGACCATTACGTCCGCCATCGGTAAGCTGACGGGCCATCACCTGCGGGGAGCACGCCATGTTCCGTCCTTTGCTGACCACCGCCTGCCTGCTGGTGCTGGCAGCGTGCCAGTCGCCGCCTGCCGCGCCGGCCGCCGATGACGCACCAGCCGCGACGCCGCCTGCGACCGTGATCGAAGGGCGGGCGACGTATCTGCAACGGATAGCGCCACCGCCGGGCGCGGTGCTGAGCGTGGAGTTGATCGACAACCAGCTGGCCGACACGCCGGCCGCCATCGTCGCGCGTGCGGACTTCACCGACCTCCAGGGCCCACCGTTCGCCTTCTCCCTGCCCTATGACGCCTCCAAGCTCCGCCGCAACGGGCAATACGGCCTGCATGCCGGCCTGCGCGATGCCGAAGGCAGGCTCTGGTTCGTCACCGACACGCGCGTGCCGGTCACGCCAGGCGCGACGTCACCCGTGGAATTCCGGATGGTGCAGGCAGGCGCCGAACCGACCCCGCCGATCGGCACCACCTATTGGCAGTGCGGCGACCAGCGCATCGGCGTCCGCCCCGATACCGCGAAGCACCAGGTGGCGCTGGATATCGGTGGCAAGGTCCTGACCCTGCCCCATGCCACGAGCGCTTCCGGAACGCGGTATGCCGATGCCGCAGGCAACACGTTCTGGAGCCAGGGCACGGACGCTACCCTGACGCTTGCGGGCGGGCCTGCGGTGCCCTGCCTCGCCGCGGAACAGGGCTCGCCCTGGGATGCCGCGAAGGCGCGTGGCAGCGTGTTCCGCGGGCTGGGCACCGAGCCTGGCTGGTCGGTCGAGGTCGGCGGCGGTGAAATGCCCCGGCTGCAGGCCGAACTGGACTATGGCGAACAGCGGGTCGACGTTCCGCAGGCCCGCAGGACGGCCGAGGGTTACGCCGGCAGTACCGGCGATGGCCGGGCCGTGTCGCTCGTCACGAAGAAGGAAAGCTGCAACGACGGCATGAGCGACAACACCTATCCGGCCTCCGTGATCCTGACGGTCGGCGACAACACCTACCGCGGCTGCGGCCGCTTCCTGACGGAATGATGCACGCATGAGTCGACGTTCCCGCGCACGCCGCCAGAACCGCCAACGCCTTCCCCTCTTCGCCTTCCTTGCGCTGCTCGTACTCGGCGCGGGTGCGTGGTGGTGGTCCCAGCGCGACGAGGCTCCCGCCGCCGCTACGGCCACCCGCGACGCCGCTCCCGATCCGAAGCACACCAGCGCCGTGCTGGCGCTGCCGCCGGTCGAACACACACGCCCCCGCGATCTGGCCGGCAACGTGCCCGACGTCGCGCCTCCGGCGACGCCCGCACCGTCCGCTCGCGACGCGGACGCGCTGCCCGCCTTCCTGCCGCCGGAAGCACGGCAGACGCTCGCGCTGATACAGCGCGGCGGCCCCTTCCCGCATCGGCAGGACGGCAGCGTGTTCCAGAACCGCGAAGGACGCCTGCCGCGCCGGGAGCGAGGTTATTACCGCGAGTACACGGTCGACACGCCGGGGCGGGACCACCGGGGCGAGCGCCGCATCGTCGCCGGCGGGCAACCTCCGCGCGAGTACTACTACAGCGACGACCACTACGAGAGCTTCCGGCGTTTCGAGATCGGCAGCGGAGCGGCGCGATGAGCGACTCCGGTTTCGACCCCGGCCTTACCGATCCCGCCCGCGCCGGTGTGTTCTTCGTTACCGAAGACGACCTCGGCCCCTTGGCCGCCGTCGGCCGCGATGCCGGCCTGCTGGCACGCCGCATCGACCTGTCTGGCTGCGACGGCAAGTCCGCGCTGCTGCTCCGCATCGCGACGGTGCTGGATTTCCCGCAGACATCGGGCCGCAACTGGGACGCGCTGTCGGACAGCCTGCGCGACCTGTCCTGGCTGGAAGCACCGGGCTACGTACTCCTGTTCGAGCAGGCGCATGAACTGCGCGACCGCGCCGAGGCGGATTTCGACACCCTGCTCGACGTGCTTGACGAGGCTTCGCAGGCCTGGGCGGTGGATGACGTGCCGTTCTGGGCCTTCATCGCACTGCCGGAAGAGGACTTCCCCGACCTCCAGTAACGGTGCCGGGCAGTGATCGCCGCTATCTGCGAAAATGCGGCATGCTCGATTTCACCTCTCTTCCGCTGCCGCCCGGCCTGCAGCAGGGCGTCCAGGCGCTCGGCTACACCCAGCCCACCCCGATCCAGGCCCGCAGCCTGCCTGCCATCCTCGACGGCCGCGACGTCATCGCGCAGGCGCCGACCGGCAGCGGCAAGACCGCCGCGTTCGGCCTGGGGCTGCTGCACCGGCTGGATATCGCCACCGTGCGCACCCAGGCATTGGTGCTGTGCCCGACGCGCGAACTGGCCGACCAGGTCGCGCAGCAACTGCGCAAACTCGCGGTCGGACTTCCCAACCTGAAAGTGCTGACGCTGTGCGGCGGCATGCCGCTCGAACCCCAGTTGCGCTCGCTGGAGGCGCACGACCCGCAGGTGGTGGTCGGCACGCCCGGGCGCATCCAGGAACTGCTGCGCAAGAAAGCGCTGCATCTGGGCGGCGTGCGCACCTTGGTGCTCGACGAAGCCGACCGCATGCTCGACATGGGATTCGAGGAGCCCATCCGCGAGATCACCGGCAAGACCCCGAAGGACCGCCAGAGCCTGCTTTTCTCGGCCACCTTCACCGACGCCATCCGCGACATCGCCCGCAACACGCTGCGCGACCCCCTCGAAGTGACGGTGGACGCACCGCAGGCGCAGTCGGTGATCGAGCAGCGTTTCCTGCAGGTCGATCCCGCGCGCAAGCAGACCACGCTGGCGGGACTGCTCGCGCAGCATCGCGTCGAGTCCGGGGTGGTCTTCTGCAACATGCGCAAGGACGTGGACGAAGTCGCGATCTCATTGCAGCACTTCGGCTTCTCCGCACTCGCCCTGCACGGCGACATGGAGCAGCGCGACCGCGACGAGGTGCTGGTGCGCTTCGCCAACCGCAGCTGCAACGTGCTGGTCGCCAGCGACGTCGCTGCGCGCGGCCTGGACATCGAGGACCTGGCGCTGGTGGTCAATTACGACATGCCCAGCGACGCGGACACCTATGTGCACCGCATCGGCCGCACCGGCCGTGCCGGACGCGATGGCCTGGCGATCAGCCTGTGCACACCGCGCGAGCTGCCACGCGCAGCGGTCATCGAGGAACGGCTCGGCGCTCCACTGCTGTGGGACCGCAACGCACCGCCCGCCCCCAAGGCCAACACTGCGCCTCCGGCCGCGATGACCACGCTGCGGATCGACGCCGGCAAGACCGACAAGCTGCGGCCGGGCGATGTACTGGGCGCACTGACCGGCGATGCGGGCCTGTCGGCGTCTGCCATCGGCAAGATCAACGTCTTCCCGACGCGTACCTATGTGGCGGTCGCACGCGACAAGGCCGCCGCCGCGCTGTCGCGGCTCAACGCCGGCAAGATCAAGRGCCGCAGCTTCCGCGTGCGCAAGCTCTGACACCCTGCAGCCCTGTAGGAGCGCCCCATGGGCGCGATGCYTTTTTCAGGATCACAAGGCAACAGCATCGCACCCATGGGGTGGTCCTACGGATCGTGCGAATTCCTGCCCACAAACAAAAACGCCGGCGCTTGCGCACCGGCGTCTTCTTGAACCATCGGGTTCAGCGCTGGATTACAGCGGCTGCACCTGGTCGGCCTGCATGCCCTTCTGGCCCTGCACGGCGACGAAGGAGACCGACTGGCCTTCCTTCAGCGACTTGAAGCCATTGCCCTGGATCGAGCGGAAGTGCACGAACAGGTCGGGGCCGCTCTGCGGGGTGATGAAGCCGAAGCCCTTGGCGTCGTTGAACCACTTGACGGTACCGGTCTGACGATCAGACATCTTTACTAACTCCTGAAACATGGATGAAAGGACCACAACCCCGGCATATGACCGGGACGGGACTGGGTTTGCAGGCGTTGGTAAAGCGGGAAGATGTAGCAGATGTATCTACCGCATCAGGCTCACGATTCACGGTGACCCTGGCAAGCACAGTGCCGCGCACTCTACCGGGCTTTTCATGTAAAAGCGAATCCCTTTTGCAAGAAAGCTGAACAGGGCTCTTTCCCGGCAGGCTTTAACCGATTGCAGCCGACGGCGGGCAGGCTCCGCCGCCGGCGTATCATTGCGCCCCGTTTTCCGAACCCCTGCCATGGCGCTCAAGTCCACCGTCGTCAAAGCCGAACTGCAGATCAGCGACATGGACCGCCACTACTACGGCACCCACAACCTGACCCTGGCGCAGCACCCGTCCGAAACCGATGAGCGGCTGATGGTCCGGCTGATCGCCTTCGCCCTGATGGCGCAGGACCGCCTGGAATTCGGCAAGGGCCTCAGCAACGAGGAAGAGCCCGACCTGTGGCGCAAGGACTACACGGGGTTGATCGAACAGTGGATCGACCTGGGCCAGCCCGACGAATCGCGTATCCGCAAGGCGTGCGGGCGGGCCCACGAGGTCATCGTGGTCAATTACGGGGGGCGCGCCGCCGACCTGTGGTGGGACAGGAATGCGGCATTGCTGGCCCGTCACCGCAACCTGACCGTGCTGGACATCGCGCCCGAGTCGGTGGCTGCCATCACGGCGCTCATGGTCCGCAGCATGCGCTTCAACGTGATGATCCAGGACGGCGAGATACAATGGATGACCGACGACCAGGTGGTCGCCATCACGCCGACCGTCCGCCAGGCGGGTCTCGCGCGGGCCGCCTGACCGCATGGCACCCACCCACGACGTACTGGTGGTCGGAGGCGGTGCGGCCGGCCTGATGGCCGCCTTGACCGCCGGCCGGCGCGGCCTGCGCGTGCTGGTGATCGAACACGCCAACAAGGTCGGCAAGAAGATCCTGATGTCCGGCGGCGGGCGCTGCAACTTCACCAATACCGGCACCACGCCGGCCAACTTCCTTTCCGCCAATCCGCACTTCTGCAAGTCGGCGCTGGCGCGCTACACGCCGGGCGATTTCATCGCACTGGTCGAGCAACACCGCATCGCCTACCACGAGAAGGAACTCGGGCAGCTGTTCTGCGACGTCTCGTCCAAGCTGATCGTGAAGCTGCTGGTGGACGAATGCCTGGCCGCCGGCGTGCATATCGAGACGGGCTGCAGTGTCGGTAACGTCGAACAGACGGACGGCGTGTTCCGCCTGGACACCCCGCTGGGGCGCGTGGCCGCGCCGTCGCTGGTGGTGGCCACCGGCGGACTGTCCATCCCGAGCATGGGCGCGACCGGTTTCGGCTACGATCTTGCGCGCCGGTTCGGCCACGACGTGCTGCCTACGCGCGCCGGCTTGGTGCCGCTAACGCTGAGCGGCAAGCACCAGGAGCGCCTGGCCGACCTGAGCGGCGTGTCGTTCCCGGTCGAGGCACGCTGCGGCAAGGCGCGCTTCCGCAACTTCATGCTGCTGACCCACCGCGGCGTCAGCGGCCCGTCGATCCTGCAGATCTCCTCGTACTGGCAGCCGGGCGACGACCTGCGCCTGGACCTGCTGCCGGACCGCGACACGCTGGCATGGCTGCAGGCGCAACAGCACCAGCGGCCGGACGCCGAACTGAAGACCGTCCTGTCCGACGCGTTGCCACGTCGTTTCGCGCAGCGCCTGTGCGAGGTCTGGCTGCCCAACCGCCCTATGAAGCAGTTCAACGCTCCCCAGCTGAAAGAGGCCGCCGCCCTGATCGCCGACTGGCCGCTGGTCGCCAGCGGAACCGAGGGCTATCGCACGGCCGAAGTGACCCTCGGGGGCGTGGACACCGACGGCGTCTCCAGCAGCACGATGATGTCCAAGCGTGTGCCCGGCCTGTTCTTCGTCGGCGAAGTGCTGGATGTCACCGGCTGGCTGGGCGGCTACAACTTCCAGTGGGCGTGGGCATCGGGCCATGCTGCGGGCACGGCCGTCTGACGCAGTGCGGCGTTTCTGTCCGGGAGCGGTTTGTTAGCCTTTGGAAACCGGTGTCATCATAAGATTTCCATGGCGGCCTCCCCTCCTCCTTCCCGTCGGCAGTTCCTGGCGCAGGTCGCCGGCACGTCCGGGCTGGCCCTGCTGGCCTCGACGTTGCCCTTCGGCGCCAGCGCGCAGCGCCAACCCGTCGCCACGACACGCAGTGGCCGCGTTGCAGGGACCACCGACCGCGGCGTCCAGGTGTTCCGCGGCATTCCTTACGCCGGCGACACCAACCGCCAACGCTTCCAGCGCGCCCTGCGCGAGACCGGCTGGACGGGCGTGCGGGATGCCTCCCGCTTCGGCGCCTCGGCTCCGCAGCGCGGTGACGCCGACGGGCAACCGGTCAGCGAAGAGTGCCTGTTCCTGAACGTCTACACGCCGGCTCTGCGCGATGGCGGGAAGCGCCCGATACTGGTCTACATCCATGGCGGTGGCTACAACAACGGCTCAGGCTCGCATCCGCTCTACGACGGCGCGAACCTCTGCCGTCGTGGCGACGTCGTCGTCGTCACCATCAATCATCGGCTCAACGCGTTCGGCTACCTGTATCTGGGCGAAAGCGGCGACGAGCGCGTGCGGGAGTCGGGCAACGTCGGGCAGCTCGATCTGATCGACGCGCTGCGCTGGGTCCGCGAGCACGCACATGCATTCGGTGGCGATGCCGACAACGTCACCGTGTTCGGCCAGTCCGGCGGCGGCGCCAAGATCGCCACGCTGATGGCCATGCCGGAGGCCGATCGCCTGTTCCACAAGGCCATGACGATGAGCGGCCAGCAGGTCACCGCGGCCGGCCCGCGCGCCGCCGCGCAGCGCACGGCGCTGTTCATGGCCGAACTGGGCCTGGGCCCTCGCGATGTGGATCGCCTGCTGACGATGCCGATGGCACGCCTTCTGGACGCCACGCGGGTGCGCGACCCGTCGCGCGTGGAGGACACCGCGCTCTACTTCGGCCCTGTGCTGGATACGCACCAGCTTCCGCGGCATCCGTTCTACCCCGATGCGCCCGCGCAGTCCGCCGGCATCCCGATGGTCATCGGCAATACGCGCGACGAGACGCGCGCCTTCCTGGGCAACGATCCGGCGAACTTCAGCCTGACCTGGGAACAGCTCCCGCAGAAGCTCTGCGAGCAGCAGTTCGTGGATGTGTCACCGGACGTGGTGATCGCCGAATACCGGCGCCTGTATCCGGACTACACGCCGTCGGAGGTCTTCTTCGCGGCGACCACCGCCGGGCGCTCATGGCGCGGCGCCATCGTCGAGGCCGAAGCGCGCGCGCGACAGGGATCRCCGGCGTGGGTCTACCAACTCGACTGGCGTTCGCCGGCAGACGGTGGAAAGCTGCGCGCGTTCCACACGCTCGACATTCCGCTGGTGTTCGACAACATCGCGAAAGAAGGATCGAAGACAGGGACCGACGCCCGCGCCCGCGCCATGGCGGCGCGCATGAGCGATGCGTTGATCGCCCTCGCCCGCCACGGCGACCCGAACCATGCGGGCATCCCCGCATGGCGTCCATACACCCTGCCACAGCGGCAGACCATGGTGTTCGACGACGAATCGTCCCTGCAGGACGATCCGCGTGGCGGCGAGCGCAGGCTCTACGAGCGCGTGCCCTTCATCCAGCGGGGCACCATGTAGCGTGCGCTGCGGGCACGACTGCGATGGCCCTCATCGTTGCGGTCGTGCGCGTGGCGCACGCTACGACATGACGTCGGCGGCGATCTCAAACGAACGCAGGCGCTTGCCGTGGTCGAAGATGTTGGCGGTCAGCATCAGCTCATCCGGGCGATGCCGCTGGATGAAGTCGGCGATGCCCTTGCGCACGGTATCGCGGCTGCCGACGACCGCGCACGCCAGCGCCTGCGCGACGCCGGCCTTTTCGTGCGGCTCCCAGAAGGCCTCGATGTCGTCGATCGGCGGCGGCACCCGTCCCGCACGGCCGCGACGCAGGTTGACGAAGGCCTGCTGCTGGGTGGTGAACAGGTAGCGCGCTTCCTCGTCCGTCTCGGCGGCCACGACGTTCAGGGCGAGCATCGCGTGCGGCTTGGCCAGACGCTTCGAGGGACGGAAATCGCGGTGGTACAGCAAGAGCGCCTGGTCCATCGCGTCGGGCGCGAAATGCGATGCGAACGCATAGGGCAAGCCCAGCGCGGCCGCGAGTTGCGCGCCGAACAGGCTGGAACCGAGCAGCCACACGGGCACCTCGAGCCCCGCACCCGGCACGGCACGCACGGCCTGCCCGTCCTGTGCCGGCTCGAAGTAGCGCAGCACTTCCTGCACGTCCTGCGGGAACTGCTCGGCACTGTCGAAGTAGCGCCGCAAGGCGCGTGCGGTCGCCTGGTCGGTGCCCGGTGCGCGACCCAGGCCGAGGTCGATGCGGCCCGGATACAGCGACGCGAGCGTGCCGAACTGCTCGGCCACCTGCAGCGGTGAATGGTTCGGCAGCATGATGCCGCCGGAACCGACGCGGATCGTCGACGTCGCACCGGCGACGTGACCGATCAACACGGCGGTCGCGGCGCTGGCGATGCCCGGCATGTTGTGGTGCTCGGCSAGCCAGTAGCGGGTGTAGCCCCAGCGCTCGGCGTGCTGCGCCAGGTCGCGCATGTGGACGAACGCCAGCGTGGTGTCGCTGCCCTCGCAGACGGGGGCGAGATCGAGGAGCGAATACGGGGTCATGGAACGGCCTTGCGATGACGATGACATCGTCATGGGGATCCGCGGCGACGGATTCCACCGCCGCGTGCGGGATGCTGTATCCCGCTCAGCCCATCAGGTCGAACGGGCCGCCCTGGGCCAGAGCACGCTGGTAAGCGGGTCGCGAATGGATGCGCTGCTGGAAGCCGGCGAGGTTCGGGTAAGCATCGAGTCCGGCGCGCACGGCCGCCGCTTCCACCGGGAAACTCATCTGGATGTCGGCCGCACTGAACTGATCGCCCGCGAACCACGTGGCCTTGCCCAGTTCGGCGTTCATGTAATCCAGGTGCAGCTTCACCTGGGGCCCGACGAAGGTCCTCATCGCCTTGTCGGCGATGCCGCGTGCCACCGGCCGTGCGAAGAACGGCATGGGGGCTCTCTTCAGGCGCGAGAACACCAGGCTCAGCAGCATCGGCGGCATCGCCGAGCCTTCGGCATAGTGCAGCCAGTAGCGATAGCGCAGGTGCTCGGCGGTGCCGGGCGACGGCGCGAACCGGCGCGCGGCGTCGTAACGTTCCACCAGGTATTCGAGCACCGCACCGGACTCGGCCAGCACGTGCTCGCCATCCACGACCACCGGGGATTTGCCCAATGGATGCACCTTCTTCAATTCCGGTGGCGCCAGCATCGTCTTCGGGTCGCGCTGGTAGCGCACCACGGCGTAATCCAGGCCCAGTTCCTCGAGCAGCCAGAGCACGCGCTGGGAACGGGAGTTGTTGAGGTGGTGGACGGTGAGCATGCGCCAGCGCTCCGCGTGGGGTCCGCCATCCTACCTCGCGGCATATGCCGTTGTGGAAGCGACGTGAGTCGCGATGACGGAGCAGGGAAAGCGATCGCGACTCACGTCGCTCCCACACCTGTCATCACGCCCTATGAACTACACGACAGCATCGAACATCCCGCACGGTCGCGTGCCCAGTCCGGCCGGCGCTGCGCGAATCGCTCGCGGCCGGGCTGGTCGTCGTAGGGCCGGCGCATGACGGCCAGCAGATCGTGTACCCCGGACAGGTCGCCGCCTTCGGCCGCCTCGATCGCCTGCTGCGCCAGGTAATTCCGCAGCACGTAGCGGGGGTTGGCCAGGCGCATGCGCTCGCGGCGGGTAGCTGGATCGAGCGGATCATCGTCGAGCCGGCGCGCGTGCGCTGCCAGCCAATCGCGGAGCGCCGGCGCCACGCGTTCGCGCTTGCCGGCGTCGTAGAAGGCGTCGTCGAACGAGGCCAGCGAGACATCGCCCAGGTCCGCATCGATCAGTGCACGGAAGAACAGGGTCATGTCGACCTCGCCCTGCTGCAACAACGCCTGCAGGGCCTGCATATGCTCGAGATCGCCGTCGCGACATGCCGCCAGGCCCAGCTTGCGCGCTACGGTCTCGCGTTCCTCGGCCGCATGGGTGTCGGCAAAGGCCTGCAGACCGTCCTGCAACGCGTCCACGCCTTCGAACAGGGGCGAGAGTGCATGGGCGAACCGGGTGAGGTTCCAGCCCGCCACGCGCGGCTGCCAGCCGAAGCGGTAGCGACGGCCCTGCGCATCGGTGGTGTTCGGCGTCCAGTCCGGATCATAGTCATCGACCCAGCCGTAGGGGCCGTAGTCGATGGTCAGGCCAAGCACCGACATGTTGTCCGTGTTCATCACCCCATGGACGAATCCCACGCGCATCCAGTGCGCCACCATCACCGCCGTGCGTTCGCAGACCTCGGCGAACCACGCGGCATACAACGCCTCGCCTTCGCCCGACAGACGGGGAAAATCGCGGCGGAGGGTGAATTCCACGAGCGCGCGCAGGAGATCGGTTTCGCCGCGCGAGGACGGCAACTGGTAATGGCCGAAGCGCAGGAACGACGGCGCCACGCGGCAGGCGATCGCGCCGGGTTCCGCTTTCGGATGACCGTCGTAGAACATGTCGCGCACCACCTGTTCGCCGGTACCGACCAGGCTCAGGGCGCGTGTCGTCGGTACGCCGAGATGGTGCATGGCCTCGCTGCACAGGAACTCGCGGATGGACGAGCGGAGCACCGCGCGCCCGTCGGCGGTGCGCGAGTAGGGGGTGGGTCCTGCACCTTTCAGCTGCAGCTCCCAGCGTTCACCCCGCGCATTGACCACTTCGCCCAGGGTGATGGCGCGGCCGTCGCCGAGCTGGCCCGCCCACTGGCCGAACTGGTGGCCGCCGTAGTTGCCGGCGTAAGGCTGCATGCCCGGCAACAAGGCATTGCCGCCGAACACCTGCGCGAAGGCGTGGGACGCGACATCCGCCTCTTCCAGATCCAGCAGCGCCGCGACATCGGGCGAATGCGCCAGCAGCGTCGGCGCGGCAACGGGCGTGGGCTGGGCCGGCGACCACACCGCGCCTCGAACCTCGCGACGCCGGTATCCCTGTTCCGGGTCCCCCGGCAGCTCGCGGACGAAGCGATTGTCGAAGCGCAGCGCGTCCAGGCCGCTCATGCGGCGTCCGCAGGCGCGTCCATCTGCGGCGTCAGGTCTGGCCACAGCGCTACACGCTCGTCGAACACGAAGCAGGCACCCTCATAACCGAAACCGCCGACCTGCTCGAAGTAGCCGAGGATACCGTCGTCGAGCTGCAGGACGTTGTCCATGCCATCGGCCTGCATCCACAAGGCCGCCTTCTCGCAGCGGATGCCGCCGGTGCAGAAGCTGACGACGGTAGCGTCCTTCAGTGCATCGCGATGCGGCGCCAATGCGGCCGGAAGATCGGTGAACTTGTCGATCGGCAGCGTCAGCGCGCCGGCGAAGGTGCCGTGTTCGGTCTCCTGTGCGTTGCGCGTGTCCAGCATCACCACGCGGCGTCCCGTGTCGTCGTGGCCCTGCTCCAGCCAGCGCGCCAGCGTGCGCGGTTCGACGACCGGCGCGCGAGCGCTCTCCGGGGTCGTGCCGGGACGGCGGAAGCTGATGATTTCCGGCTTCACCTTGACCTTGAGGCGGGCGAAGGGAGCCCGGCGGCTGTAGCTGTACTTCACGCGCAGGCCGGCGAAGCGCGCGTCCTCGTGCAGCGGTGCGAGGAAAGCGGCGATGGCGTCGGCCTCGCCGGCCAGGAACAGGTTCAACCCTTCGCCCGCCACCAGGACCGACCCGCGCAGCGACAGCGTTTCGGCACGCATGCGCAGCGTGGCCGCGAATATCTCGGGCGCGTCGATGGGCGTGAAGTGATAGGCGGCGATGTTGGTGACCATGTCGCGATTTTACCGCCCGTCGGCCTTTCCCCTTTATTCAACCAGATGGTTGACAGTCGGTGATGGTCGAGCCAATACTCAACCATATGGTTGAACATGATGCCCAGCAACTCGATGCCGTCTTCCACGCCCTGGCGGATGGCACGCGCCGCCGGATGTTGCGCAGCCTGCGGGGGCAGGCCCGCAGCGTGGGCGAACTGGCGGCACCGTTCCGGATCTCGCTGGCGGCGGCGTCCAAGCACATCAAGGTCCTGGAGCGCGCCGGACTGGTCACGCGCCAGATCCGGGGCCGCACCCACCTGTGCCACCTGCAACCCCAGGCGCTGGCCGATGGCGAGGCGTGGTTGCGCGAGTACGCGCAGTTCTGGACCGCCCGCCTCGACGCGCTCGATACCGTCCTGCAAGCGGACACCCCACCTTCCGCCACGCCTACCCGGGAACAGCCATGACCCCTTCCGCCCCAGGCACGGTCGATGTCACCGTGCAACGCGCATTCACGGCCTCTGCCGAACGTGTTTTCGACGCGTGGCTGACGCCGCGCCTGCTGGGCCAGTGGATGATGGGTCCTGACATTCGCGAGGAGAAACTGCTGCGCCTGGACGTGGATGCGCGCGTTGGTGGTCGCTTCTCGATGCTGGTCGAGCGCGACGGCGAACGCATCGACCACGTCGGCGAGTATCTCGTCATCGATCGGCCGCACCGGCTGTCGTTCACCTGGACCATCGCCGGCGAGGCCGATCAGGACGGCAGCCGGGTCGATATCGTGCTCACGCCGACGCCCGTCGGCTGCGAGCTGCGCCTGACCCATACCCTTCCGCGCGCCTGGGCCGACTATGCCGACCGCACGCAGCAGGGCTGGAGCACGATGCTCGAGGCCCTGCAGCGGCTGTTCTGATCCTTGGTATTGAACTCAGACCGGGCAAGCCGCGCCGGCGTCAGAGCAGCAACCAGGGCAATGCCAGCGTCACCGCGACGATGAAGAGCATCGCGGCCAGGATGCCGACGACGTACAGCGGCCGATCGCGCAGCAGCCCGGCGATCGTCTCGGCGCGCCCTTCGCGCTCGGCGGTGGCGCGTTCGGACCGTGCG
>NZ_JBGFFG010000027.1:0-16191 GCF_056175765.1 Pseudoxanthomonas sp. LjRoot204_2
TCCCCGGGGGACGGCATCGTGGACTGCACGAGGAAGTCCAGGGTGAAGCGGTCCGGCATGACGGTCCGTTCGGCCTGGCCCTTCACGAGCAGGTGCGGCTGGGAAGGCAGCGTGTTGACTTGTGCGGACAGGTGGGGCGACCACAGCAGGGTGGCGACCAGCAACAGGCAGCGAACRTTCATCGGACCTCTCCGTGGGTGGACCCTGGGGTGGAACGCACCGGCGGCGACAGCGGGGTTGCGTATCCGCTCACTCGGCGGCCCTCTCGTGGCGGATGTGTACGAGAACGTCCGCGAATGCCTCGATGGTGGACTCCGGCGTCGCCCACGATGTCATCAGCCGGATTACGGTGGTGGCGTCGCCGCGCCGCTCCCAGGTTTCGAACTCGACCCGCTGTTGCAGGCGCTCGACGACGGCATCGGGCAACACCGGGAACACCTGGTTGCTGGGCGAGTCCACCGCCAGCGGCACGCCCGCCTGCTGCAGGACCCCGCGCAACCGTTCGGCCATGACGTTGGCATGCGTCGCCAGCACGAAGTACAGGCCGTCCTCGAACAGGGCCTCGAACTGCGCACCGACTACCATGCCCTTGGCGAGCATCGCGCCGCGCTGCTTGATGATGTGGCGGAAATCGGCGCGCAGTGCCGGATTGATGATCACCAGGGCCTCGCCCAGCAGCGCACCGTTCTTGGTGCCGCCGATGTAGAACGCGTCCGCTTCCGCCGCCAGCACGGCCAGATCCACATCGTTGTCCTGCGTGGTCAGCGCTGAACCCAGCCGCGCGCCGTCCACATAAAGCAGCAGATCGCGAGCACGGCAGAACGTGCCGAGTGCATGCAGCTCCGCCGCGCTGTAGACGGTGCCCCACTCGGTGGTGTTGGAGATGTAGACCAGCCGGGGCTTCACCATGTGCTCGCTGGCGTGGCCGTCGATACACGGCTGGATGAGCGCCGGGCTCAACTTGCCGTCCGGCGTGGCGACCGTCAGCACCTTGTGCCCACCGGCCTCGATGGCGCCGGTCTCGTGCGTGGCGATATGGCCGCTGGCCGGCGCGATCACGGCCTCATGCGGACGCAGGAAGGCCGCGAGCGCGACGAGGTTGGCCTGCGTGCCGCCGGCAAGGAAATGCACGTCGGCGTCGCGGGCGAGACGGTCGCGGATCAGGGCCGCGGCGCGGACGCTGTGGACATCCAGCCCGTAGCCGCGGTTGATCTCGGCACTCGCCACGGCCAGCGCCTGCAGCAGGCGCGGATGCGCACCCTCGCTGTAGTCGTTGCGCAGGCTGATCCGGGCACCCTCGACCGCGGTCTCCATCACAGCCCCTTCGCCGCTTCAGCCACGGCGCGGAACAGCGCACGCCCCTTGTTCATCGTCTCGTCCCATTCCTTCTCGGGATCGGAGTCGTAGACGATGCCGGCACCGGCCTGCACGTGCAGGCGGCCATCCTTGATGACGGCGGTGCGGATGGCGATGGCGGTGTCGGCATCGCCGTGCCAGCCGATGTAGCCGATGCTACCGGCGTAGACGTTGCGCTTGATCGGCTCGAGTTCGCGGATGACTTCCAGCGCACGGATCTTCGGCGCACCGCTGACCGTGCCGGCGGGGAACGTCGCGCGCAGCACGTCCGCGTAACTCAGGCCCGGCAAGAGTTTTCCGGTGACTTCGCTGACGATGTGCATGACGTGGCTGTAGCGCTCGATGACGAACTGCTCGCCCACCTGCACCGTGCCGGCTTCCGACACGCGACCAGTGTCGTTGCGGCCCAGGTCGATCAGCATCAGATGCTCGGCGCGTTCCTTCGGATCGGCGAGCAACTCGGCTTCCAGCGCGAGATCCTCGTCGTGCGTCTTCCCACGTGGGCGCGTGCCCGCGATCGGCCGCACGGTCACTTCGCCCTGCTCCAGGCGCACCAGGATCTCGGGCGACGAGCCCACCACCTGCACGTCGCCGACGTCGAGGAAGTACATGTACGGCGAGGGATTCAGCGCACGCAGCGCGCGGTAGACATCCACCGGCCGCGCGTTGAAGGGCACGCTCAGGCGCTGGCTCAGCACCACCTGGAAGATGTCGCCGGCACGGATGTATTCCTTCGACTGCTCCACCGCGGCGATGAATCCGTCATGGGTGAAGCCGGAAACGAAGTGGCTCTCGTCCAGCACATCGCAGGCGATCGGGGTGGGGTACGAACCCGGCTGGCGCAGCTTGGCGGTCAGTGCGTCCAGCCGCGCCTGCGCCTGTTCCCATGCATCGGCTTCGCGCGGATCGGCGTGCACGATCAGGTAGAGCCGGCCCTTGAGGTTGTCGAACACGGCCACTTCTTCCGACAGCATCAGCAGGATGTCGGGCGTGTCCAGTTCATCGGGCTTCGCGCCCGTCGCCAGCCGGGGCTCGATATAGCCGATGCATTCGAAGCCGAACCAGCCGACCAGGCCGCCGGTGAATCCGGGCAGACCCTCGAGCTTCGGCACCGCATAAGCGGCGCGCAGTGCCTCTACTTCGGCGAACGGATCGGCGACCTCGCGCGTTTCGACCAGTTGGCCGTGATCGTGGATCTGCAGCGTGTGGCCCCGGAACGTCGCCACGCGGCGCACGGGCAGGCCGATGATGGAATAGCGGCCGAAGCGCTCGCCACCTTCCACCGATTCGAACAGGTAGGTGTATGGCGCGTCGGCGAGTTTCAGGTAGACCGAGAGCGGCGTGTCCAGGTCGGACAGCACTTCACGGACGACAGGGATGCGGTTGGAACCTTCAGCGTACTGCTGGAACTGGGCGTGCGAGATCAAGCGGGCTTTCCTTCCGGGACACGGTGACGGTGCGGGCGACGGCAACGGGCCACCATCGCCAGCCATGGCGTGCGGAATCTTTGGAAAGCGGGAGCACGGGATGGGACACGGGCCTACTTTACCCGACGCATCGGGCCGACGACCACTGGGGAACGCATGAATTGTTGCCGTCATCCGCGCGGCGTTCAACAGACGCACGTCTGGTCAGGCGGGAATGACGAGCAAACGAGCGCTTTCAGCGCTTCCCTAAGGTTGCATCCGCAACGGACAGGCCTCTGGCAGATGCATGCGGACCCGGCCGGAAACGCACTCGATGCGGAAACGGCGGGACTGCACGGGCTCGCCGTCCAGATTGAGGGTCAGTGGCTGGTCCGCGTCCAGTTCCACCCAGGGCAGCCGTGCGCGGGTGGCGACGCGGTCCAGCGCCGCATGCTTGCCGTCCTTGACCAGCGTCCCGAGGGTGGCGGCGACTTCGCCGGACAGCTCCGGCACGAGCGTCACGTCCAGYAGGCCGTCATCGACCAGCGCATCCGGGCACAGCGCTTGCCCGCCGCCGGCCTGGCGCCCGTTGCCGATGCCGAGTGCAATGAAGTCGCCCCGCCAGTCGAACTCCGGGCCGCGCACGCTCGCGGTCATCGGCTCGATGCGCCCCAGCCTGGCGATACCGGTGATGAGATAGGCCAGACCGCCGAGCATCTTCTTCAGGCCTTCGTCGGTTTCCACCGTCACCTCGGTACCGAAGCCGCCACTGGCGAGGTTGGCGCACCAGTGCACACCGTCGTCGGCCTCGATGCGCAGCAGGTCCAGCGGCACGGCGGCCGCCGCGTGGACGAGCTGCAGCGCAGGCAGCGCGTCGTCCGGAATTCCGGCGGCGGTGGCGAAGTCGTTCGCGGTGCCCAGCGGCACCAACCCGAGCGAAGGCAGCGCGTCGGCTCTCTGGTCGCGGTGAGCGAGGGTCGTCGCCACTTCGCTGAGCGTGCCGTCGCCGCCCCCGGCGATGACGGTGTCCACGCCATCGGCGATCGCCTCCGCGACATAGCGCTCGGCGTCGCCATCCTCCCAGGTCACCCGCACGTCAAGGGCGATGCCGTCTTCGCGCATCTTCGCCACGGCCTCGCGCAGGTCGTCATCGCCGGCGGACTTGCCGTTGAGGATGAGGCGCCAGCGGGGTGTGGTCATGGGGGGTCCTTGGTGGAAGCGCCGAGCATAGCGTTTCCCTCTGTAGGAGCGACGTGAGTCGCGACCGCACGTTATGGCTGGCAGGGAAGCCGCGGACCCGTAATCCCGGAACTCGAAGTCAACGGTCGCGACTCACGTCGCTCCTACAAGGGCAAAGCCGCTGTCACGGACTCGTCACAGTCGGTTCGTAGTATGGAAGGCCATAGCAGGGACGACGGGCGGAGGCAGGATCAGCCTCCAATTCTTCCGGGGCGGTGGCGAAAGCCATCGCCTTTTTCAATGTAGAGCCGAGCCTGCTCGGCTGTTTGCAAGGCAAGCGGAGCAAGCTCCGCTCTATGCACCCTTCAGCTGCGCGCATGCGCCACGGCCTGGCGCATGCGATCGATCACGTCGTTGTAGTCCGGTGCATTGAAGATCGCCGAGCCGGCGACGAAGGCATCCGCGCCCGCAGCCGCGATCTGGCCGATGTTGTCGGCCTTCACGCCACCGTCGATCTCCAGGCGGATGTCCTTGCCGGTCTTGTCGATCATCGCGCGCACGGCCCGCAGCTTGTCCAGCGCCGACGGAATGAAGGCCTGCCCGCCGAAGCCCGGGTTCACCGACATCAGCAGCACCAGGTCCAGTTCCGGCAGCACCCAGTCCAGCACTTCGACCGGCGTGCCGGGGTTGAGCACCAGGCCGGCCTTGCAGCCCAGCGACTTGATCAGCTGGATCGTGCGGTGCACGTGCTTCGAGGCTTCCGGGTGGAAGCTGATGATGCTGGCGCCGGCTTCGGCGAAGTCCGGGATGATGCGGTCCACCGGCTCCACCATCAGGTGCACGTCGATCGGCGCGGTGACGCCATGCTTGCGCAGCGCGCTGCACACCAGCGGGCCGATGGTCAGATTGGGGACGTAGTGGTTGTCCATCACGTCGAAGTGGACCCAGTCGGCGCCGGCCTTCAGTACGTTGTCGACTTCCTCGCCGAGGCGGGCGAAGTCCGCGGACAGGATGGACGGGGCGATGATGCAGTTCGACATGGAGAGGCTCACTTGCGCTTGCGCTGGGTCTTGATGCGGTCGTAGGCGGCGTTGATCTCGCCTGCCTTCCGTTCGGCCTGGCGGCGCAGGTCTTCCGCGGCACCAGCCATCTTGTCGGGGTGGTACTGGGAAATGAGCCGGCGATAAGCCTGATCGACCTCAGCATCGCTGGCGTCGCTGGTCAGGCCGAGCGCGCGATACGGATTGTCGCGGCCGAGCCTGAACCAGTCCTCGTCGAAGGCATGGCCGATGATCAGGCCCACCAGGCCGCCCAGGGGATGGCGCATCAGCAGCCAACCGGCCACGAATCCCAGCAGTTTTCCGTACCAGCGCTTCATTCGGCCCGCCTTCTCCGGCAATCGCGGCATTTTACGGCACACGCCGCCCGTCAGCCCGTACACTACGCGGCCCGGTCAGGTACCCGGCCCCGCCACCGCGGGTAGACGGCCGCCCCGGGGCACGGGCGCACGGCCTGCCGCACGCCCCGACGACGCTGTACCGCTTCGCTGGTTTCCGGACTCCCCAAGGAGTGTTTGTGCCCACGACGTTGCTTCAATCCGATCTGCCCGGCCTCACCCTGCGCCATCGCGGCAAGGTCCGCGACGTGTTCGACCTGCCCCGCGAGCGCCTGCCCGCCGATGCGCCCCCGGGCGACTACCTGCTGATGGTCGCCACCGACCGCCTCAGCGCGTTCGACGTGGTGCTGCCCGACCCCATTCCCGGCAAGGGCGAGATGCTCTGCCAGATCTCCAACTTCTGGTTCGCCAAGACCGCGCACCTGATGCCGAACCACCTGACCGGCATCGACGTGGCCAGCGTGCTGCCGGCCGGCGTCGACGCCTCGCTGTACGCCAAGCGCGCGGTGGTGACGAAGAAGCTCAAGCCGGTGCCGGTGGAAGCCATTGCGCGCGGCTACCTGATCGGCAGCGGCTGGAAGGATTACCAGCGCACCGGCAAGGTCAGCGGCATCGAGCTGCCCGACGGCCTCCGCCAGGCGGAGAAGCTGGCCGAGCCGATCTTCACCCCGTCGACCAAGGCCGCGGTCGGCGACCACGACGAGAACATCGACTTCGACGCCATGGTGAAGACCGTCGGCGCCGAACTGGCCGAGCGCGTGCGCGACGCCACCCTGCGCATCTACCGCTTCGCCGCCGATGTCGCCGCCGAACGCGGCATCCTGCTGGCCGACACCAAGTTCGAGTTCGGCACGGACGAAGACGGCCGCCTCTACATCATGGACGAGATGCTGACTCCGGATTCCTCGCGCTATTGGCCCGCGGACCAGTACGAAGTCGGCACCAGCCCGCCGAGCTACGACAAGCAGTTCGTGCGCGACTACCTGGAAACGCTGGACTGGAACAAGACCGCGCCCGGCCCGGCGCTGCCCGCCCAGGTCATCGAGCGCACACGCGCCAAGTACGCCGAAGCGCTGCAGAAACTGGCCGGCATCGTCGTCGATTGACCCCTGTGGGAGCGACGTCAGTCGCGATGGAAGGCCGCGGCCAGACTGATCGCGACTGACGTCGCTCCCACAGTCGAACCTCTCCACCGACCTGACGGCCGGGCCGGCAGCGCCCGACGGGCTGGGGTATGCTCCATACCCTGCCGCATTGCCATCCTCGGGAGGGATGAATGAACGCGACCGCGCAACGTCCGGTGGACCGCTGGTTCGCCAGTTATTCCGGCGACCACGTCAACGAGACCAACCAGCTGATCCACGTGTTCGCCGTGCCGGCGATCCTGTGGACGGTGGTGGCGCTGCTCTGGTGCATCCCGGTGTTCGGCACCTGGGTGAAATCCGGCATGTGGGCGGCGCTGGCGATGTTCGGCGCGTGGATGTACTACTACAAACTCTCGCGACCGCTCGGTTTCGGCATGCTGGCGATCTTCATCGCGATGGCGTGGCTGACGCGCTGGCTGGAAGCCGTGCTCGGGCTGCAGAACCTGTTCTTCGTGGCGGTCGCAGTGTTCGTGCTGGCGTGGATCGCCCAGTTCATCGGCCACAAGATCGAGGGCAAGAAGCCGAGCTTCCTGACCGACCTGACCTACCTGCTGATCGGGCCGGCCTGGGTTCTGAGCAAGTTCTACAGGAAGATGGGCTGGAAGTACTGAGTAGGGCCGAGCTGAGCTTGCTTGGCTGATGCCGTGCACGGCATCGATCTGAACTGCGAACAGCAGCGGAGCAAGCTCCGCTCTACGATTCCACCGCGCGCTTGTCGACCATGAATTTCCGCGGCACGTAGCCGAAGTCGCGTCGCGCCGGCGCCGCATCGAACACCAGATCCTCGCGCATGCGCGCCACCGCATCGTCGGTGAGCCCTCGCATCGCGCCCGCCATCCGGGCGAACGACAGCACCGCGCGGAAGACCGGCATCGGCAGCTGCCATAGCGTCGCCGGCGGATCGAGCGCCTTCAGCGTGCGCGACACCATGTCGCTGTAGGCCAGCGTTTCGCCTCCCGGCAGCGAATAGGCATGTCCGTGGGTGGCGGATGCCTCCACGACGGCGAGTGCTGCCATCGCCAGATCGTCGACGTGCACCGGCTGGCGCTTGCCCTCGGCGCCACGCGGCAACACGAAGAAGCCCACGCGCCGCGCCATCGCCGCGATCCGCGCGAGCGTCTGGTCGCGTCCTGCGCCATAGACCAGGGTCGGACGCAGCAACGTTGCTGCGGCGCCATTGGCCGACGCGGTCTCGAACACGGTTCGTTCGGCGGTCTGCAGCCGCGCGACGACGTCGCGCTCGTGCGCGTCGCCCGACGCTTTCTTGGTGTCGAGGCTGGTGGATCCGAACGCGACCACGCGTGGCGCCGCGACCAGCCCGCGGGCATACCACTGCGCGAAACCATCCAGCGGGCCGGTGCTGAAGATCACATCGACGCTGTCGGGCAGTCCCTCGATGCCGGCGAACCCGCCCGGCAGCCACTGCACGTTCGACAACGGAGGACGCGCGGTCCGCGATACCGCGAACACCTGCCAGTCGCGTGCGTCGAGCCGCGCGAGCAGCGCCTCGCCGATCTGGCCGCTGGCACCGAAGACGAGGGCGGTACGCATTGCGGATCAGGCGTCCTGGCCGGCGTCTTCGTCGACCGCATCGACGGGCTTGGCCGGTTCACCGCCCGGCATCGGGGGACGCTCGGCCATGTGCAGCGACAGCGCGGCCTTGGCCATCAGGTGCGCGCTGATCGGCGCGGTGATGAAGAGGAACGCGGTGATCAGCAGTTCGCGCGGCTGCGGATCGGTGCCGCTCAGCGCGTGATAGCCGACCGACGCGATCAGCATGCAGCCCACGCCCAGCGTACTGGCCTTGGTGGGGCCGTGAAGGCGCTTGAAGAACTCCGACAGCTTCAACAGGCTGAAGGAGCCGACCAGGATGAAGAAGCTGCCCACGGCCAGCAGCAGCACCAGCAGGATGGCGAAGACCCAGCTCATTCGACGATGTCCCGGCGCAGCACGTACTTGCTCAGCACCACGGTGCCGACGAAGCCCAGCATGGCGATGATCAGCGCCGCTTCGAAGTAGACTGCCGTGCCCAGGTACATGCCGAACAGCACCAGCTGCGCGATCGCCGCCACGAACAGCGTATCGAGCGCGAGGATGCGGTCGGGCACGCTGGGCCCGCGAACGAGCCGCACGAGTRCCAACAGCATCGCCAGCCCGACCACGTGCATCGAGCCCACGATCGCGTACATCACTAGCGCCTGCGGGGTCACGGGAATATCTCCATCAGCGGCATTTCATAGCGTGTCTTGATCTGCCGGATCACCTCGTCGGCATCATCCAGGTTCAACACATGCACCAGCAGGTGGCTCCGGTCATCCGACAGCACCGACGACACCGTGCCGGGGGTCAGCGTGATGATGCTGGTCAGGGCCGCAATGCCATGGATGTTGTTGATGTCGAGCGGCACCCAGATGAAGCCGGGGCGGATGTTCCGTTCGGGACCGAGCACCTGCAGCGCCACGGTCACGTTCGCCTGCACGATGTCCAGCGCCAGCACGCCCAGCATGCGCGGCACGCTGCGCAGGCGGCCGATGCTCGCGAACTCGCGGTCCAGCCGTGCGGCGAAGGGAGGAATCAACAACGCCAGCAGCAGCGCCATCGTCACCTGGCCCGCGCTGATCTCGTCGTTCATCAGCAGCCAGAAGCAGAACACCGTCACGCTCAGCGGCAGCGACGGCAGCAAGCGCTTGCGCAAGGTCGCAGCCATGCTCAGGGTTCCCTCAGGATGGGCGCGGCGGCGCGCATGTGATCGACGTAGTCTTCGGGCGCCTGCAGCTGCGCCGCAGTGGCCCGCGTGTAGTCCAGGATCGGCGACGCAGCGAGCACCAGGGCGATGCCATAGGCGAGCAACAGCACAACGGCCGCCGTCTCGAGCGGACGCGAGGGTGCCACCGCCACCTGGTCGGCAGGCATGAATGCTTCCTGCCGTTCCGCACTCGCGTCCGGCCACGGCTCCACGCGCCAGAACAACCGCGTGCCCGCGCGCGCCAATCCGACCAGCATCAGGAAACTGGTGCCCAGCACCAGCGCCCAGATCCAGAACGTACGCGGACCGGAGGGCACCGCTTCCAGCAGCAGCAGCTTGCCGATGAAGCCCGACAGCGGCGGAAGGCCCGCCAGCGAAACCGCAGCGACCAGGAACAGCAGGCCCGGCACGGTCTTGTCGGGCAGCGCCGCGATCACGTCCTTGCGGTCGCTGGCACGGCCACGCCGGCGACGGATCAGGTCCGCCAGCAGGAACAGTGCGGCACCCGCGAAACTGCTGTGTACCAGGTAATACAGCCCCGCACCGATCGTGCCGGCGGTATGCAGTGCGAATGCAACGAACAGCGTCGCCGCCGAGCCCAGCACAAGATATGCGGCCAGCGCGCGAAGCCGGTTCGCCGCCAGGACGCCCAGCGACGCCAGCACCAGCGTCGCCGCGCCCAGCGCCAACAGTGCGGGCCAGGCGAACCCGTCCAGCGGTCCCGCTGCGCCGAAGGTCAGCGTGCCCAACCGCAACACCGCGTACAGGCCGACCTTGGTCATGATGGCGAACAGGCCGGCGACCGCTGCCGGCGCGTGGGTATAGGTTTCGGGAAGCCAGAAATACATCGGCAGCAACGCCGCTTTCGCGCAGAACACCACGAACAGCAGGCCTGCCGCCGCCTGCACCAGCGCGATGTCGCCCGGCGGCAGTTTCGCCACCCGCACCGACAGCTCGGCCATGTTCAACGAGCCGAGCAGTCCGTACAGAAGTCCCAGCGCAATCAGGAACAGTGTCGACGCCGCGATGTTGAACGTCACGTAATGCAGGCCCGCGCGCATCCGCTCGCCACGACCACCGCTGAGCATCAACCCGTACGACGAGATCAGCAGTACTTCGAAGAACACGAACAGATTGAAGATGTCGCCGGTCAGGAACGCGCCGTTCAAGCCCATCAGCTGGAACTGGAAGAACGCGTGGAAGTGCGGTGCGCGCCTGTCCCAGCCGGCGCATGCGTGCAGCAGGCAGGCCGCACCCAGCAGCAGGCCCACCAGCAGCATCAGGGCGGACAGCCGGTCCACTATCAGCACGATGCCCAATCGCGCCGGCCAGTCGCCGAGCAGGTAGACCGAGACCTCGCCGGACCCCGCGGACGCGACCAGCACGCAGGCCACGGCCRGCATGGCGAAGATCGAGGCCCACGCGACGATGCGCTGCGGGACCATGCCGAACCGGCGGTGTTCGAAGAACAGCGCGATCGACGCAGCGAACAGCGGGATCAGGATCGGCAGCACCGGCAGATGGCTCATGCGCGTGGCTCCGCCTCATCGGCCTTGGCGGCATCGCGGGCTTCATCGTGCCGGCGCTGCTCGGCGGCGAGGAACGCACGCTCGGCCCTGCTGCCGTCGACATGGTCGCTGTCGTTGTCGCCACGGCTGCRGATGGCCAGCACCACGGTCACCGCCGTCATCGCGAAAGCGATCACGATGGCCGTCAGCACCAATGCCTGCGGCAGCGGATCGGTGTAGTTCGCCAGGGTCGGCGCCACGCCGTCGCGCAGCACCGCCGGCTTGCCGGGCACCAGCCGACCGCCGCTGAAGATCAGCAGGTTGGTCGCATACGAGAGCAGCGTAAGCCCCAGGATGACGTCGAAACTGCGCGCACGCAGCAGCAGGTACACCCCGGCTGCGGTAAGGATGCCGATCGCGCTCGCCATGGCCAGTTCCATCAGCGCAGTTCTCCGGTACGGGTGGAGCGTTCGCCCGGCTCCATCACGCCCAGGTGCGAGACGCGCGTGCGCGAGGGCTTGATGGTGCCCATCATCGACAGGATCAGCATTGCGCCACCGAACACCACCAGGTAGACGCCGGTGTCGAAGCCGATCGCGCTGGCAAGGGGCACCTTCCCGATGATCGGCAGCTCGAGATCCAGATGCCCGCTGGTCAGGAACGGCACGCCAAAGCCCATCGACGCCACGCCGCTCAGGCCGGCGACGATCAGGCCCACGCCGATGCAGCGTACGTAATCGAAGCCGAAGCGGGATTCCACCGAGGCCGCGCCTTGGATCACGTACTGCACCAACAGAGGTACCGCCAGTACGAGGCCGGCGATGAAACCGCCACCCGGTGCGTTGTGGCCGCGCAGGAACAGGAATACGGAGACGGTCAGCGTGAGCGGGAACATGATCTGCGCCAGGTCCGCCGGTACCGGCAGCGGGATCGGCGAGCCGGACATGATCTTCTCCGGCGCCATCCGCGCACGGCGCAGCAGCGCGTGCACGATCAGCGCGGCGATGCCGAACACGGTGATCTCGCCGAACGTATCGAAGCCGCGGAAATCCACCAGGATCACGTTGACCACGTTGCTGCCATAGGCCTCGGGCAGCGAACGCGCCAGCAGTTCGCCGCTGATCGTGTCGCCCGGCCGTGTCATTACCAGATAGGACAGTACGCCCGTGCCGATGCCCGCCGCGAGCGCCACCACGATGTCGCGCACGCGGCGGCGCGGCGTGCGCTCGGGCGGCGAGCGCGGCGGCAGATAGTGCAGGCCCAGCAGCAGCAGGACCAGGCTGACCATTTCCACCATCAACTGCGTCAGGGCCAGATCCGGCGCCGACAGGAACACGAACGTCAGGCTGACCACCAGTCCCGCGCCGCCGAGCACCACGACGGCGAGCAGCCGTTGCCGGTACAGGCGGATCGTCCACACGGCGCAGGTCACTAGCACCAGCCACAGCAGCCAGCCGAGCAGCGGCATCGGCTGCGGCGCGCGCCATGACAGCGGCACGGCGTCACTTGCGACGAAGGGCGCCGCGCCCGCCGCGATCGCCGCCAGCACCAGGAGCAGCAGGCTGCGCTGCAGGCTGCCATTGGCGAGCCTGGCGGTGAAACGGCCCGCCAGCGCATAGAGCGCCTCCATGTTCCAGCGGAACACGACACGTCCGAACGACTGCCATGCGATGGCATGCAGGTCGAACAGACGGCGCAGCCCGAAGTACAGCGCAATGCCACCCGCGATGCCCGCCAGGCTCATCAACAGCGGCGTGTTGATGCCGTGCCAGACCGCCAGGCTGTAGGCGGGCATGGCCTCGCCGAGGATCGCTCCGGCACCGGCATGCAACACCGGCGCCACCGTCCAGGCGGGAAACATGCCCACCGCCACGCAAAGCACCACGAGCACCTCCACCGGGATCTTCATCCAGCGCGGCGGCTCGTGCGGCGTGACATCCAGGGCGCGCGGTCCCTGGCCGAAGAACGTTTCGTAGACGAAGCGCAGGCTGTAGGCCACGCCGAAAATGCCGTACAGCAGCGCGGCGACGGCGATCGCATTCCGCATCGCACGGTGCCCGGGGATATCGATCGCCTCGGCGAAGAACATTTCCTTCGACAGGAACCCGTTGAGCAGCGGAATGCCTGCCATCGCAAGCGACGCGATGATCGCCAGCGCACTGGTCCACGGCAGGTAGCGCCGCAGGTTCCCCAGCCTGCGCATGTCGCGGGTGCCCGTCTCGTGGTCGATGATGCCCGCCGCCATGAACAGCGACGCCTTGAACGTGGCGTGGTTGAGGATGTGGAACACGCCGGCCACCACGGCCATCGGCGTGGAGATGCCGAACAGCAGCGTGATCRGGCCGAGGTGGGAGATCGTCGAATACGCCAGCAACCCCTTGAGGTCGTGCTGGAAGATGGCGTACCAGGCGCCAACCAGCAGCGTCAGTGCGCCGACGCTGGTCACCACGTAGAAGAACAGGTCGGTGCCCGCAAGCGCAGGATGCAGGCGCGCAAGCAGGAACACGCCGGCCTTCACCATCGTCGCCGAATGCAGGTAGGCCGATACCGGCGTGGGCGCCGCCATCGCATGCGGCAGCCAGAAATGCAGCGGGAACTGCGCGCTCTTGGTGAACACGCCCGCCAGCACCAGCAGCAGGGCCCACGGATACAGCGTGCTCGCACGGATCAGGTCGCCCGACGCCAGCACGATATCCAGGTCGTAGCTCCCGACGATGCGGCCGATCAGCAACACGCCGCCCAGCAACGCCAGTCCGCCCGCGCCCGTGATCGCCAGCGCCATGCGCGCACCTTCACGCGCATCCTGGCGATGCGACCAGAAGCCGATCAGCAGGAACGAACTGATGCTGGTCAGTTCCCAGAACACCACCAGCAACAGCAGGTTGCCGGCCAATACCACGCCGAGCATCGACCCCATGAAGAGCAGCAGGCTGGCGAAGAAGCGCGGCGCGCTGTCCTTCTCGCAGAGGTAGTAGCGCGCGTACATCACCACCAGCGCACCGATCGCCAGCACCAACCCGGCGAACATCCACGCCAACCCGTCCAGGCGCAGCGTGAACGCGAGACCGATCTGCGGGATCCACGCATGATCGGCGCGCAGGTTCCACCCTTGCAGCACGCTCGGCGTCATCCACGCCAGCAGCACCAGGCCCAGCAGCGGTGCGAGCCCGGCCAGCCATGCGGTGGCGCCGCGCGGCAGGCCGCGCGCCAGCGCCACCACCAGCGCGAGCACGAATGGCAGCGCCAGCAGGATTTCAAGGAAAGGAATCATCTACCGCCTTGCGTTGCAGGGAATGCGTCATTCGCGAGCAATCGCCCCGAGTTTAACAAACCCGTTCACATTAGCCTGACCCCGCGGTTCAGGTCAGGCGAGCAATGCGATCTCCAGGATCAGCCAGCCGACGAAGGCGGCGAGCAGGATGCCGCCTTCCACGCGGCTGATACGCAGGTCGCCGCGCAGCATGGGATACAGCACCAGCACGAACGCGATGGCCGCCGGCAGTTCCAGCCGCACGAAGGACTCCGGCAGCGCCAGCGGACGGAATGCCGCCATGCCGCCTACCACCACCAGCAGATTGAACAGGCTGGAGCCGATGACGTGRCCGGCGACCATGTCGCCCTGTCCACGCCGCGCCGCCATGGCTGCGGCCGCGATCTCCGGCAGCGCCGTGCCGATGGCGACCGGCAGCAGGCCGGTGAGCAGCGGCGACAACCCCCATCCCTCCCCGATCACCGGCGCTGCCTGAACCACGTAGCGTGCGCCGAAGTACAGCAGGGCCGCCGCCACCGCGAATCGCAGCAGGTTCAACCAGAGCACGGTGCGCGTGCTGGCGAACGCCTCGACGTCGGTCCGCACCGCCTGCGCTTCGCGTGGCGCGCGCGCCAGCAGGAACGCCAGCGCCGCGACGAAACCCAGCAACAGCATGCCGCCTTCGACGCGACTGACCACGCCATCCAGGCCGAACACGATCAGCCCCAGCGAGGCCAGCGCCAGAAATACCAGCAACGGGGACAGCACGCGCAACCGCACGAGCACCGGCGCGGCGAGCGCCGCCACGCCCAGCGTCAGGCCCAGGTTGACGATGTTGCTGCCTACCGCATTGCCGAGAGCGAGTTCCTGCGCCCCGACCCAGGCCGCGCGCGCATTGACCGCCAGTTCCGGCAACGACGTGCCGAACGCGATCAGCAACAGGCCTGCCACGAAGGGGGACGCGCCGATCCGCTGCGCCAGCCCGGATGCACCCTTGACGATCGAGTCGCCGCCCAGCGCCAGCAGCACCAGTCCCAGCGCGAAATATCCCCAGGCTTCCGTCATCGCACGACCCCTTCCCGTGTGGTGTGCGGCGATTCTATGCCTGCGCGCGACGGTGGAGCCAGCATGGGCACCGCCGCGCGGCGGAATGGCTCAGGAACAGCCTTCCACGTAGTCGACCTGCGGCGACAGGCCCACGCGCCAGGCGGTGACCTTGCCGGATGCGTCGGCCTCGAACACCAGGCGGGTCGGTGCCACGTCGCCCGCGTCCATCGCCAGGTACTGGCCACCCTGCGTGTACTTGTGAGGCGAGGCCTTCAACGCGCCGCCATAGAGCTTCTGCAATTCATCGATGCCCATCCCGACCTTGCCGCCACCCGGCGCGGTTTCCTTGTCGGTGCCGACGTCGTAGCGAACGAACTTGCCTTCTTCCATCATGAAAGCGAAGTCGGCGGGGCGGGTGATCCACTTCGGCCACAGGTAGTGGCAGGTGGTGCCCTCCATCGGCGCGCCATTGAGTTCACCGCCCCATGCCGCGCGTGCCTCATCGACCGTGCTGCCCAGCTTCATGTCGCCGTAGCCGAGGAAACTGGCCTGGGTCACCGGACCGGCGGGCGCGGCGGTGTCGTCCACGGCGGGCGTCGGTGCCGGGGCTTCCGCCATCGGTGTGCTGGTCGCCGTGGTCGTCGGCTCGGCTGGCGGCGTACCGGCTTCTTCGCGCTGGCACGCGGACAACAAGGTGACGACCATCACGATCGGCAGCATCGACTTCATCGGCTCTCTCCATTGCACAAACCTGAATCGTAGCGTTCACGCGTTAATTCGCTGCGAACGTGCAGTTGTCATGCGCACTTCATGGCCGGCGAATAGCCTGCGCGCGACCTTCCGCTCCTTTCGCCATGCGACCGTCGAAAACCGATCTGGCCCGTGACATCCTGCAGGCCCACACGGGTGCACTGGGCATGCGCGAGCGACGCACGCTGATCCTCTGCGACGGTCGACGCGACCTCGCCGAGCTGGTGCAGTTGCTGGGACAGGATGCACCGCTGCTGGTGCARCGCCTGGTACAGGCCGGATATCTCGTCGACGGGTCGCGCATGCAGGTCACCGCGCCTGCCGCCGCCGTCGTCGCTTCCGCCACTACTCCAGGACCACGGCGTTCGCTGGTGGCGGCCAAGGTCTACCTGTCGGGCATGCTGGAAC
>NZ_JBGFFG010000028.1:0-15811 GCF_056175765.1 Pseudoxanthomonas sp. LjRoot204_2
GACCTCGGCCGGGCTGGGCCAGATGTCCCTGAGGAATACGTCTTCGCCGTCGGTTCCCTTGCCGAGCGCATCGTTCTCGAAGTCGAAGTGCATCGAGCCTGCCAGCGCATAGGCGATGACCAGCGGCGGGCTGGCGAGGTAGTTCATCTTCACGTCGGGGCTGATGCGTCCCTCGAAGTTGCGGTTACCGGAGAGCACGGCGGTCACGGCGAGATCGTGATCGTTGATGGCCGCGGAGACCTCCTCGATCAGCGGGCCCGAGTTGCCGATGCAGATCGTGCAGCCATAGCCGACGGTGTAGAAGCCGAGGCCCTCGAGGTCCTTGTCGAGACCGGACTTCTCGTAGTAGTCGGTGACGACCTTGGATCCGGGGCCGAGTGTGGTCTTGACCCACGGCTTCTGCTTGAGCCCCTTCTCGAGCGCCTTGCGGGCGACCAGACCCGCGGCGATCATCACCGAGGGGTTCGAGGTGTTGGTGCACGAGGTGATSGCCGCGATCASCACGTCGCCATCGCGCAACTTCACCGCCGCGCCGCTGTGCGGCGAGGATTCGTGCGCGGCTTCGCTAGCCCCCACGGCCGTACCGCCGCCGCCTTCGTTCTTGAGCCGGTCTTCCTGCACCAGGTCGATGCGCTTGCGGCGCGCATCGGCGAACGGCACCAGGTTGTCGCGGAAGTTCTGCTTCACGTCCTGCAGCAGCACGCGGTCCTGCGGGCGTTTGGGGCCGGCCAGCGACGGCTTCACATCGCCCATGTCCAGCTGCAGCGTGGCGCTGTACTCGGCATGCGGGCTGTCCGGCGCATGCCACAGGCCCTGCGCCTTGGCGTAGGCCTCGACCAGCGCGATCTGTGCTTCGCTGCGACCGGACAGGCGCAGGTAGTTCAACGACTCGTGATCGATCGGGAAGATGCCGCAGGTGGCGCCATACTCGGGCGCCATGTTGCCGATGGTGGCGCGGTCGGCGAGCGGCAGGTGCTGCAGGCCGTCGCCGTAGAACTCGACGAACTTGCCCACCACGCCCAGCTTGCGCAGCATCTGGGTGACGGTCAGCACCAGGTCGGTGGCGGTCGCGCCTTCCGGCAGCTTGCCGGTCAGCTTGAAGCCCACGACCTGCGGAATCAGCATCGATGACGGTTGGCCCAGCATCGCGGCCTCGGCCTCGATGCCGCCCACGCCCCAGCCCAGCACACCGATGCCGTTGATCATCGTGGTGTGGCTGTCGGTGCCGAAGACGGTGTCGGGATAGGCGATGGCTTGGCCGTCCTTCTCCCCGGTCATGACCACGCGGGCGAGGTTTTCCAGGTTCACCTGGTGGACGATGCCGGTGTTCGGCGGCACCACCTTGAAATTGTCGAACGCCTTCTGGCCCCAGCGCAGGAAGCCGTAGCGCTCCTTGTTGCGTTCGAATTCGATCTTGCCGTTGAGGTCCAGCGCATCGGCGCTGCCGAACACATCGACCTGCACGGAGTGGTCGATGACCAGCTCGGAGGGGATCAGCGGATTGATCTGGTCCGGGCTGCCGCCGAGTTTCACCACGGCATCGCGCATGGCGGCAAGGTCGACGACGCAGGGCACGCCGGTGAAGTCCTGCAGCACCACGCGCGCGGGCATGAAGGCGATTTCGGTGTCCGGTTCCTTGGCGGCCTCCCAGGCAGCGACGGCCTGGACATGCTCCGGCAGCACGGTGACCCCGTCCTCGCAGCGCAGCAGGTTCTCGAGCAGGATCTTCAGGGAATAGGGCAGGCGGGCGAAGCCGCCCGCCGGGTCCAGCCGCTCGGCCAGCGCGGGCAGGCTGTAATACGTGTAGGACGTGCCGTTGACGTCCAGGGAACGTCGGGTGGCGAAGGAATCACTCATCGCGGAGGCTCCTGTAGCTGGGAGAGGGTGAGGTGACCAGACAGCATAAGCTGGCGGCCCTGCATGTCTTGTAGAGGCCTGCCCGGATTATCCGCCATGTATGAGACGGGCATGATTCGACCAAGGGTGCAGTCTGGTGGGGGATGACAGGCGCTCCGGGCTAGGGTATGCCAACTGAAGTATGTATAATTCTTCCATACTCAAGAGGGGCCGCTGATGGAAGCCACCGTTGCAGAACGCGGCCAGATCACCCTGCCGAAGGCCGTGCGCGATGCGCTGGGCCTGACCAAGGGCAGCGTGCTGAAGGTCGAGTTGGAGGGTAGCCGCATCGTGTTGCGGAAGAGCGTCGACGACGCGATTTCGCGCGTGCGTGGCAAGTTCGCCCTCGACGCCGACAGCCCGACGGGCGCCGTCAGCGAATGATCGCCGTCGACGCGCCCGTCCTGATCGAACTGCTGACCGATGGTCCGCGCGCGGACGCCGTCGAGGCGGGTCTGCGCCAGAGTCTCGGCAGCGGGCGTGTCGTCGTCTGCGATGCCGCGCTGGCGCAGCTGTGCGCCTCGCTGCGCAATGGTGCGGATGCCCTGGGCGCGCTCGAGGAAATGGGCGTGCATTTCAATGCCGTCGAAGCCAAGTCCGCCGTGCGTGCAGGCGAGATGCAGCGTCGTCACCGCCAGCGCGAAGGCGACGCCCGGCCCATCGCCGATTTCCTGGTCGGCGCGCACGCGCTGCTGCAGTGCGATGGCCTCATCACCTTCGACACCGCGTTCCATCGCGACTACTTCAAGGGCCTGAAACTGATCGTGCCCGCGAACGAATAAGCGTCACTCTGTTTTCCCATTCCACCGCATCACCGAACGACCGGAGCCACCCATGTTGGAAGCCTATCGCCACCACGTAGCCGAGCGCGCCGCGCTGGGCATCCCGCCGCTGCCGCTGTCGGCCCAGCAGACGGCCGAGGTCATCGAACTGCTGAAGAATCCGCCGGCCGGTGAAGAGGACTTCCTGGTCGAGCTGATCACGCATCGCGTGCCCGCCGGCGTCGACGATGCCGCCAAGGTGAAAGCGTCCTACCTGGCCGCCGTCGCGTTCGGTACCGAGAAGACCCCGCTGATCACGCCCGCGCGCGCTACGGAGCTGCTGGGCACGATGCTGGGAGGCTACAACATCCACCCGCTGATCGAGCTGCTCGACAACGCCGAGCTGGGCGCGACCGCCGCCGAAGGCCTGAAGCACACGCTGCTGATGTTCGACAGCTTCCACGACGTGCAGGAGAAGGCCGAGCAGGGCAATGCCCATGCGCAGGCCGTGCTGCAGAGCTGGGCCGACGCCGAATGGTTCACCAGCAAGCCGGAAGTGCCGCAGAGCCTGACCGTCACCGTCTTCAAGGTGCCGGGCGAGACCAACACCGACGACCTGTCGCCGGCGCCGGACGCCACCACGCGGCCGGACATCCCGCTGCACGCGTTGGCGATGCTGAAGAACAAGCGCCCCGACGCGCCGTTCTTGCCGGAAGAAGACGGCAAGCGCGGCCCGATCCAGGAAATCCTGTCGCTGAAGGACAAGGGCAATCTGGTCGCCTACGTCGGCGACGTGGTCGGCACCGGCTCTTCGCGCAAGTCGGCGACCAACAGCGTGCTGTGGTTCACCGGCGARGACATYCCSTTCRTSCCSAACAAGCGCTTTGGTGGCGTCTGCCTGGGCAGCAAGATCGCCCCGATCTTCTACAACACCATGGAAGACGCCGGCGCGCTGCCGATCGAACTCGACGTCTCGCAGATGAATCACGGCGACGTGGTCGAGCTGCGGCCGTACGATGGCAAGGCACTGAAGAACGGTGAAGTGATCGCCGAGTTCCAGGTGAAGTCCGACGTGCTGTTCGACGAAGTGCGCGCCGGTGGCCGCATCCCGCTGATCATCGGCCGCGGCCTGACCGCGAAGGCGCGCGAAGCGCTGAAGCTGCCGGCGACGGACCTGTTCCGCCAGCCGCAGCAGCCGGCCGACAGCGGCAAGGGCTTCTCGCTCGCGCAGAAGATGGTCGGACGCGCCTGTGGCCTGCCGGAAGGCCAGGGCGTGCGCCCGGGTGCCTACTGCGAGCCGAAAATGACGTCGGTGGGTTCGCAGGACACCACCGGCCCGATGACCCGCGACGAGCTGAAGGACCTGGCCTGCCTGGGCTTCTCGGCGGATCTGGTGATGCAGTCGTTCTGCCACACCGCGGCGTATCCGAAGCCGGTCGACGTGAAGACGCACCACACGCTGCCGGAATTCATCTCCACCCGTGGCGGCATCTCGCTGCGTCCCGGTGATGGCGTGATCCACAGCTGGCTCAACCGCATGCTGCTGCCCGACACCGTCGGCACCGGCGGCGACTCGCACACGCGCTTCCCGGTGGGCATTTCGTTCCCGGCCGGTTCCGGGCTGGTCGCGTTCGCCGCAGCCACCGGCGTGATGCCGCTGGACATGCCGGAATCGGTGCTGGTCCGTTTCAAGGGCGAGCTGCAGCCGGGCGTGACGCTGCGCGACCTGGTCAACGCGATCCCGTACTACGCCATCAAGTCCGGGTTGCTGACCGTGGCCAAGGCGGGCAAGAAGAACATCTTCTCCGGCCGCATCCTCGAGATCGAAGRCCTGCCGGACCTGAAGGTGGAGCAGGCATTCGAACTGTCCGACGCCTCGGCCGAACGTTCCGCCGCCGGTTGCACCGTGCGCCTGAACAAGGAGCCGATCATCGAGTACCTCACCAGCAACATCACGCTGCTGAAGTGGATGATCGCCGAAGGCTACGCCGATGCCCGTTCGCTGGCCCGTCGCATCGCGAAGATGGAAGCGTGGCTCGCCGACCCGCAGTTGCTGGAGCCGGATGCAGATGCCGAGTACGCGGCGATCATCGACATTGATCTCGCCGACGTGCACGAGCCGCTGCTGGCCTGCCCGAACGACCCSGACGACGTGAAGACGCTGTCGGACGTCGCGGGTACCGTGATCGACGAAGTGTTCATCGGTTCGTGCATGACCAACATCGGCCACTTCCGTGCCGCCGCCAAGCTGCTGGAAGGCAAGCGCGACATCCCGACCCGCCTGTGGGTCGCGCCGCCGACCAAGATGGACGCCTCGGAACTGACCAAGGAAGGCGTCTACGGTACGTTCGGCACCGCGGGTGCGCGCATGGAAATGCCCGGCTGTTCGCTGTGCATGGGCAACCAGGCGCAGGTGCGCGAGGGTGCGACGGTGTTCTCCACCTCGACCCGCAACTTCCCGAACCGCCTGGGCCGCAATTCCAACGTGTTCCTGGGGTCGGCCGAGCTGGCCGCGATCTGCTCGCGCCTGGGCAAGATCCCGACCAAGGCCGAGTACATGGCCGACATCGGCGTGATCAACGAGAAGGGCGCCGAGATCTATCGCTACATGAACTTCGACCAGATCGAGGAGTACCAGGACGTGGCGAAGACCGTGGCCGCCTGATCCTGGGCGGCTGCAGGGAGTCGAAGGCCCGGCCCAGCGCCGGGCCTTTTTTTTGGCGGCGCCGTCCGGTTGATGTCACATATAACGTTATTCGCGGAAACAAGGCACGTGCGGCGTCGGCTGCACCACGCAAGAAGGGGAGTCGAGTTGGCGCAGGCACGTATTCAGGGCATCCGCGTGGCGGGCGTCAGTACCTGCGTGCCAGCACGCCGGATCGACAACCTGGCCGAGGGCGAGCGCTATGGCGCGGACGAAGTGCGCAAGGTGGTGTCCATGGCCGGCGTGCGCCAGCGCCATGTGGTCGACGAGGGAACGACCGCGGCCGACCTTTGCCGTGACGCCGCCGAGCGGCTGCTGAAGCGACTGGGGTGGGAGCGCGACAGCGTCACCGGGCTCGTGTTCGTCACGCAGTCGCCGGACTACTTCCTGCCCTCGACCGCGTGCGTCCTGCATGCATGGCTCGGTTTGTCCGACCGCTGTGCCGCCTTCGACGTGGGGCTGGGGTGTTCCGGCTATCCCTACGGGCTGTACGTGGCTTCGAGCATGCTGCGGGCGGGGGGACACCAGCGCATCCTGATGCTGCATGGCGAGACACCCAGCCGCTTCACCGATCCGGCAGACCACGCCACCACGCTGCTGTTCGGCGACGCCGGGTCGGCAACGGCGCTGGAGACGGGCGACGACGAGGCTGCGTTCTGCCTGCATACCGATGGCGCCGGCCGCGAGGGGCTGATCATCCGCGGCGGGGCCTTCCGCGACCGGCATCCCGCCGACCCACGCCATCTGGCGCTGGAAATGGACGGCGCTGCCATCTTCAATTTCACCATCAAGCGCGTGCCGCCATTGGTGGCGGACACGCTGGCGCTGGCGGGGAAATCCGTGGACGACGTGGACCAGTACGTCTTCCACCAGTCCAACCGCTTCATCATGAAGCACCTCGCCAAGAAGTGCGGTCTTCCCGAGGCGCGGGTGCCCATGACGATCGAGGACACCGCCAACTGCGGCGGCCCCTCGGTCGCCGTCACGCTGACGCGCATGCTGGACAGCGCGCACGACCGTACGGTGATGCTGCTGGGCTACGGCGTCGGGCTGTCGTGGGGATCGGCGTTGCTGCCCATCCGCGCCGGAACGCCGCTGCTGCATGGCGAGCTGGCTGCGCTGGAGGCGTCGGCATGAACGCCCCGCGCATGAGCGAACAGGAGGTCCTGGCGATGATGGCCGAGGCGTTCTCCGAAACCTCGCCGCTCACGCCGTCGATGCGGCGCGAGGACATCGATGGCTGGGATTCGATGGGGGCGCTGATGTTGATGGCGGAACTGGACGAACGCTTCGGCCTGCACCTGGATGCCGAGGAATCGCGTGCCATGCAGGTGGTGTCGGACCTGTTCGCCTACCTGCGCCGCCATGGAGTGATGGATGACTGAGGGCAGGGCGGCGCGCCCCACGCTTCCGCCACTGGCGACCACCACGCGCATGTTCGCGCGCAGCCTGGGCTGGTCGCCGGAACAGCTGACCGCCACGTTCCGGCCCGCCACGTTCGACGATCTTCCGGCACTGCTGGCGTTCCGGCAGCGCAAGGGGTGGGACGACGACGCCTACCTGCGCTGGCGTTACGGACTGGACACCGGCGGCAGGGACGGGCCGGGCACGCTCTGGCTGCTGCGCGACGACACCGGCGTACTGGCCGTGATCGGCCGCGAGGCACAGCGCATCCACCATGCGGGCCGCACGCTCGATGGCCAGTTGCTGATGGACATCCAACTGCGACCCGACCTGGAAGGCGGGGGCGGGGGCGTCTGGCTCAACCAGATGATGATGGCGAAGGCAGACGTGACACTGGCGATCGGCGCCAATGCGCATTCGATCGGCCTGGTGAAGCGCATGTTCGCCGCCCTGCCGCAGCGCAGTTACCGCGTACTCCCGCTGGACAGCGCCGAGATGCTGCGGCAGCACGGACTGGGCACGTTCGCCGTGCGCGTTGGCGCGCCGGTGCTGGATGCCGGCTGGTCGCTGGTGCATCGCGCCGCGCAGCGCAGGTCGCGGTCCGGTATCGATGTGGTCGAGGTGGCGCAGGTGCCGACGGCGGACATCGAGGCGCTTCGCGCGGTGTTGCCTCCGCAGGTTGCGTGCGTGATGCCGTCGCCGGAGCACCTGCAGTGGCGGCTGTTCGACAACCCGCGTGCGCGCTACGACCTGATGGTCGCTTACCGGGCAGGCGTGTGCGTCGGCTACATGGCGGTGCGGAACGTGGCGGCGGATGGAACGGGCAAGGCCGGGCTGCACCTGCTCGACTGGAAGACCGCGGCCGCCGGCGCTGATGCCGCACTGATGACCCTGCTGCAGGCCGCCGTTGCGCGTGCGCGCAAGGAGCGCTGCAGCCGGGTCTTCACTACGGTGCTCGACGAACAGGCCGCGCCGCTGCTGAAACGTTTGGGCTTTCTCGGCCGCGAGTCGCCTTCGCTGGTCGCGGGCGTGCATTCGGCGGTTCCGCTGCCCGGCAACGGCGGGCACGGACGCTGGCAGATCACCGACCTGAGCTTCGACAGCGATGGCATCTACTGACGGGCCCTGCCGGGTGCTCACGGAGGACCCCGCATGTGCGGGCTAGCCGGCATGGCGCTGCCGGCAGGCGCCCCTCCGCCGTCGGCCGCCGTGCTGGAGGCCATGATCGGCACGCTGCACCACCGGGGTCCGGATGGCAGCCGGTGTCGCGTCGACGGCAGCGTGGGGCTCGCGCACGCCCGGTTGTCGATCATCGACCTGGACGGCGGCTGGCAGCCGATGGCCGATGCGGAAGGCAGCCTGCAACTCGTGTTCAACGGCGAGATCTTCAACCACGTCGAACTTCGCAGGGAACTGGAGCGGCAAGGACACGTGTTCGCCACCCGGTCCGATACCGAAGTGATCCTGCACCTGTACGCGCGCTACGGAGATGACTTCGTCGATCATCTGAACGGACAGTTCGCGGTCGCGCTGCACGACATGCGGCGCCAGCGCCTCGTACTGGCGCGCGACCGCATCGGCATCCGTCCCCTGTACTACCACTGCGACGGACATCGCCTGGCGTTCGCGTCGGAAATCAAGGCGTTGCGGGCCGCCGGTCTGCCGTTGTCGCTGGATGTGGCGGCACTGGGCGACGTGTTCGGCTTCTGGTGCCCGCTCGGCGAGCGCACGACGTTCGACGGCGTCCGCCAACTGCCTCCGGGCCACCGGATGGTGGTCGACCTGCGCGTCGACCGCCTGGCGCCGAGGATCACGCCGTACTGGGCGTGGCAACCGCAGACGCCGACCGTCGATGCGGCCGGCGAAGACGCCTGCGCCGAGGAGCTGCACGCCCTGCTGGTCGACGCGGTAAGGCTGCAACTGCGTTCGGACGTGCCGGTGGGCGCTTACCTCAGCGGTGGACTCGACTCCTCCGCGATCGCGTCGCYCGCGCTGCGCCACGCCGGCGCCGACCTGCGCACGTTCTCGCTGGCCTTTGAAGACGCCGAGTTCGACGAGCGCCCGTTCCAGCGATTGATGGCACAGGCGCTGGGCACGCGGCACAGCGAGATCACCGTGAGCCAGGCCGACATCGCCACGGCGTTCCGCGACGCGGTCTGGCATGCGGAAATGCCGCTGGTGCGCACGGCGCCCGTCCCGATGCTGCTGCTGGCGGGGCATGTCCGCGACCACGGTTACAAGGTGGTGCTGACGGGCGAGGGCGCCGACGAGGTCTTCGCAGGCTACGACCTGTTCAAGGAGGCGCAGGCCCGTCGCTTCATGGCGCGGGGTCCCGGGAGCCGCTGGCGGGGACGGATCCTGGAACGTCTCTATCCTTACCTCGCGCATTCGCCGGCACGCTCCGCAGGATTCGCTGCGCACTTCTTCGCCGAGGGCGGCGACCCCGCATCGCCGGGGTTCGCGCATGCGGCGCGTCTGCGCAGTACGCGGCGCGTGCTGCGCTTCCTGCATCCGGACCTTCGCGCGCAGGTCGACGCCGTCGATCCGCTCGCCGCGCTGGCAGCCCAGCTGTCGCCAATGGACGGTTGGGCGGGCCTGGACCGCGACCAGTACGTCGAAGCCAGCACACTGTTGCCGGGCTATCTACTGGCCGCCCAAGGCGACCGCATGGCCATGGCGCGTTCCATCGAAGGCCGGTATCCGTTGCTCGACCATCGCGTGATCGAGTTCGCCAACCGCATGCCGCCCACATTCAAGCTGCGCGGCTTGCGCGAGAAACGGCTGCTGAAGCGCGCGATGGCGAACGAGCTGCCGTCAGCCATCACCCAACGGCACAAGCAGCCGTATCGTGCGCCGGACAGCCAGTGCTTCTTCGCCGACGGACAGCTGCGCCCCTGGGTCGCCGACATGCTGGCGCCGGACCGTCTGGCCGCGAGCGGCCTGTTCGATGTGCGCGCGATCGGGCATCTGGTCGAGAAGTGCCGGGCGGGACGCGCCATCGGCTACCCCGACAACATGGCGTTCGTCGGCGTGCTGTCGCTGCTGGTGCTGCAGGAACGTTTCCTGCAGACAGCCGGACCCGGCGCGTGAAGCGGCTGCACACGATGTTCGACGACACGGTGCGGCGCGTGCCGCATCGCGTGGCGCTCGTATGCGGCGATCACCGGCTGGACTACGCCGGGCTCGATGCGCTCAGCCGGCGCGTGGCGGTCCGCTTGCGGGCACTTGGCGTCGTGCCCGGCGACCGGGTGGGCGTGCTGCTCGACAACAGCGTGGAGATGGTGGCGTCCCTCTGGGCGTTACTGCGTGCGGGCGCCGTCTGCATGCCCTTCAACCCGCAGACCAAGGCCGACAAGCTCGCGGGCATGATGGCCRGCACGCGCGCCAGGCTGCTGATCGCACAGCCCTCGCTGGCTTCCGTATGGCGTGCCGCACGCGCGGGATCCACGGGCGCGTGGCATGTGCTGACGATCGACGCCGCCTGGCACGGGCAGGCGGACGAGCACCCGTGGCCGGAAAGCGACGCGCCGAGCGACGACGGCGTGCCGGATGCGGAGACGGACGATGACACGCTCGCCTTCATCATCCACACGTCGGGCACGACCGGAGCACCGAAAGGCGTGATGCTGAGCCATCGCAATCTCGCCAGCGTCATGCAGACGGTAGCCTCGTACCTGGCGCTGCGGCAGGACGACGTGATTTTCAGCGCGCTGCCCCTGAGCTTCAGCTACGGACTGGGCCAGTGCCTGTTGTCGGCGCGGGTCGGCGCCACGCTGGTGCTGGACCGCTCGTTCGCGTTTCCCGCCAAGTCGCTGGAGATCCTGGCGCGGGAGCGGGCCACGGTGTTTCCCGCCGTCCCCACCATGTACGCGATGCTGGCCGGCATGGATGACCTCTCGCCATGGGACCTGTCGTCGCTGCGGCTGCTGACCAGCGCTTCCGCCCCGCTGTCGCCCGTCTTGCAGCAGCGAACGGCGGCGCGCTTTCCGGGCGCGGACCTGGTGGTCATGTACGGACAGACCGAATGCACGCGCATCAGTTACCTGCCAGCCGCCGAGCGCGAACGGCGACCCGACAGCATCGGGCGCGGCATGGCGGGGCAGACCTGCTGGCTGATCGATGACGCCGGCCGGCGCGTTCCGTGGGGCGGCACCGGCGAACTGGTCGTTCAGGGCGAACACGTGACGCAAGGCTACTGGGGTGCGCCCGCGCTGACCGCGGAGAAATTCATCGAGGGCGCCGATGGGCAGGGCCGCGCGTTCCGCACGGGCGACCTGTTCCGCAGCGACGAAGACGGCTGGCTTTACTTCGTGGCGCGCAAGGACGACATCATCAAGACGCGCGGCGAGAAGGTCAGTCCCGTCGAGGTGGAAGCGGCCATCGCGCGCCTGCCTGCCGTCCGCGAATGCCTGGTGTCCGGCGTCCCCGACGACCTGCTGGGCCAGGCACTCAAAGCCTGGATCGTCCTGCAGCCGGGCGCGACGCTGTCGGAACGCGACGTCATCCGGCACTGCCTGGCCCACCTGGAAAGCCACATGGCGCCGCGCCACGTGGCCTTCCTCGACGACTTGCCACGTACTGACAATGGCAAACCTACACGTAAAGGACTTCCCTGATGGCGACAGCCGCCGCTTCCCCCGCTTCCACCCACGATGCCGCGACGATCAAGGCGACGGTGCGCCGCTACATCGACGACTACTTCCTGATGGGCGCGGACGGGACCTATGCCGACGATGCATCGTTCATGGATGCGCAGATGCTGGACTCCACCGGATTCCTTGAACTGGTGCAGTTCGTCGAGGACACCTATGCGATCAAGGTGGAAGACGCCGAGATGATGCCCGAGAACCTCGACTCGCTGGACGCCGTCGCGGCCTACGTGCTGCGCAAGGTCGCGGCATGAGCGTGCTGGGTCCCGCGGTACTGGCGATGGACCTGGAGGCGGAAGCCGAGAGGATCGCCGACTGGATGCGCGACGCTGTCCGTGGCATGCGCAGGCGCGGCCTGGTGGTGGCCATGTCCGGCGGCATCGACAGCTCCGTCTGTGCGGCGCTGGCCGTGCGGGCGGTAGGGGCGGACCGCGTCTTCGGCCTGCTGTTGCCGGAACGCGATTCCAGCTCGCGCTCCACGGAACTGGGGCGCCAGCTTGCCACGCACCTGGGAATCCAGGCGGACATGCACGACATAGCGCCCGCGCTGCAGGCGATAGGTTGCTATGCGGAACAGGAAGCCGCCATCCGCGAGGTATTCCCGGCCTATGGGGCGGGCTGGAAGAACAAGATCGTGCTGCAGKGTGGCTTGGACGGCGGCATCAACTTCTACCGGTTGATCGTGGAGTCCCCGCAGGGCGAGCGCCACGAAGCGCGCCTGCCGACCGGCCCCTACCTCCGCATCGTCGCCGCCACCAACCACAAGCAGCGGCTGCGCAAGACGATGGAATACTTCCATGCCGACCGCCTGAACTACGCGGTGGTGGGCACGCCGAACCGGCTGGAATACGACCAGGGTTTCTTCGTCAAGAACGGCGACGGTTCCGCCGACCTGAAGCCGATCGCGCACCTGTTCAAGACGCAGGTCTACGCGATGGCGCGTCACCTCGGCCTGCCGGACGCGATCTGCTCCACCACGCCGACCACCGACACCTACAGCCTGCCGCAGGGCCAGGACGAGTTCTACTTCGCGCTTCCGTACGCGCAGATGGACCTGGCGTTGTGGGCGTTCGAGCACGGGGTCCCTGCGGCAAACCTGGCGCCGGCCCTGGGCGTGGACGAACCCGCGGCAGCGGCGGTCTATCGCGACATCGTGGCGAAGCGCCGACAGGCAGCCTATCTGCATGCAGCGCCATTGCGCATGCCGGAAAGGACAGGCTAGGGCAGCCAGTCGTCCACGGCCTCGAGCATCTGCCGGCGGCCGAGGACGAAATCCCACATCGAGCCGCCGAGCTGGCGCCACAGCACGGCCGAACGCACGGCGGCGAGCAGGATCGCGCGGATCTCCGCCACCACGCCCGGCTGCCCCAGGTAATGGGGATTGCCCTGGACCATCACGCGCGGACGCAGGTGGCTGATGGTGTCGGCATACAGGGCACCGAGCGAGGACAACACGTCGGGGTGGGTGCTGCCCTGTTGCTCCGCGCGCGGCGCGATGTCCGCCAGGCCACGGGTGACGGCATGCACAGTGTCGTCCTCGCGGACGAAGCGTCGCTCCAGTTGCAGTACCGACATCGCCAGGCGGGAGAGGCCGTCGTCCTGCGCCTCCTTGGCCAAGTAGCCGCGCAGCACGCGCAGGCCCGGCGTGATGTCGCCCACGCGGCCGTAGACCGCCAGCGGCGTCGCCGCGTCGATGCGGAACACGCTGTCCACCGCTGCCTGCACGGCCGAGCCTTCGGACTGGCCGGTCTCGGCGATACGGCGGACCTGGTGGAGGGCCTGCGCCAGGCCGGCAAGGGCCAGCACGCGGTCTGAATATCGATTGCTCAAGCTGCTTGCTCCGCGAGTTTCGTTTCAAGGGGGGCGTCGGTGCGCGCGATCACGGCGCCTCCCAGGCATTCATCGCCAGCGTAGAGGACCAGCGACTGTCCCGGCGTGACGGCGCGCTGCGGCCGCAGGAACCGTACCGCAACGCTGCCGTCGTCCAGTACGTCCACTTCGCAGGCTTCATCCGGTTGGCGGTAGCGCGTCTGCGCCGTGCAGGTGAAGCGTCTGCCGGAGGGAGYGCCTGCCACCCAGTGGGCGGTTTCCGTCCACAGCCGTGAAGACATCAGGTGTGGACTTTGCGTGTCCTGGTCGACGTACAGCACGTTGCCGGCGACATCCTTGCCCACGACGTACCAAGGTGCCTGTGGGCGGCCGCGCACGCCGCCGATCTGCAGTCCTTCGCGTTGCCCCAGAGTGAAATAGAAGACGCCCGGATGCTCGCCGATCACTTGGCCCGAGGGGTCGCGCATTTCGCCTTTCTTCGCCGGCAGGTAACGCCCGAGGAACTCGCGGAAGTCGCGCTCGCCGATGAAGCAGATGCCGGTGGAATCCTTCTTGTCGTGCGTCTGCAGCCCGGCCTCGCGTGCGATGCGGCGCAGGTCGGCCTTGTGCAGCCCACCGATCGGGAACAGCGTGGCCGCCAACTGCGCCTGGCCCAGCTGGTGCAGGAAGTAGCTCTGGTCCTTGCCGCGGTCGACACCGCGCAGCAGGCGCCAGCGCCCATCATGCTCGTCGATGCGCGCATAGTGGCCCGTGGCGATCTTCTCGGCGCCCAGGTCGCGGGCCGCGTCGAGGAAATGCTTGAACTTCACTTCGCGATTGCACAGCACATCGGGGTTCGGGGTGCGGCCGGCGGCGTATTCGGCGAGGAAGTGCTCGAACACGCCCTTCCAGTATTCGCCCGAGAAGTCGCGGAAGTGGAAGGGGATGCCGAGGCGGCCGCAGACGGCCACGGCGTCGCGCCGGTCGTCTTCCGCGCGGCAGTCACCGCTGCCGTCGTCGGCCCAATTCTGCATGAACAGGCCCGCCACGGGCTCGCCCTGCTGGACCAGCTGCAAGGCGGCGACGGAAGAATCCACGCCGCCGGACACGCCGACGATGACGCGGGGCGCTTTCATGCGATCTGCTGCAGTGTCGACAGGGGGGAGCGGCGACCGGCCAGGAAGTCCTGCACGACCTGCCACACCAGCGGGCTGCGATGGCGGTGCGACTGCGACTGCAGTTCGGAGGGCGTCAGCCACAGCGCCTGCACGATGCCGTCGTCGAGCGGACGATCCGGCAGGTGGCGCACCGGATCGGCGGCGAATGCGAAGCGCAGGTAATGGCGTCCGGTCTCGGCCTTCCATTGATAGGCCCCGATGAAGGCAGTCGGCGCGATTTCCCAGCCCGTCTCTTCCAGCGTCTCGCGGCGGGCCGCTTCCAGCAGGCTTTCATCCGGCTCCAGGTGCCCGGCCGGCTGGTTGAAGACCACGCGCCCCTGCGCGCGCTCTTCCACCATCAGCAGCTTGCCGTCGCGGACCACCACGGTGGCCACGGTGACATCCGGCTGCCAGAAGCGTCCCTCCCGGTAGCTCACTTACAGCTCGTCCTTGTCGCCGGAGAGTTCGATCTCCTGGTTGTCCGCGGTCTCGGACGCGATATCCATAGCGGATTCCAGCGTGGCCGCGTCGACACTGTCCGGCAGCTTGATGACGAAATAGAGCACGTCACCGGAGATCTCCCAGCTGCCCAGTTTCTTGCCACGGCTGTCCGCCAGCAGCGCGAGCGCCTTGGCGCCGTCGATCCCGTCGGCCGCTACCCGACCCGCCGGCGAGAAGACCTCCCGCACGCTCATGCCGTTGATCTGCTCGGTCCGGCCGGACACGAACACCAACTGCGTGCGATTCTCCTGCTTGTAGGAATACGTCACCTTGTAGTCGCCGTCCGCGTCGACCTCGAACTGGATGCCCCGCGCCTTCAACCGGGCATCCACCGATGCATCGGCCGCCAGGGCGGGGGCGGCAGCGGCGGCGCACAACAGCAGGGCGGCAGGCAGTCGGGACAGCGTGGGCTTCATGGCGGGCTCGTTGGATAAGGATGTCGCATTGTGGCCGGGGTCACGCATGGCGTCCATGCGGTGGGCGGCGGCGGGCGCCTATAATCGCCGCATGCCCCACAAGAACGAAAACGAGCGCGACCACGGCCTGATGGTCGATACCAGCCGGCCCGAAGTCGCGCCGCCGCCGCAGTACCAGGTCCTGTTGCTCAATGACGACTACACCCCGATGGATTTCGTGGTGACGGTCCTCCAGCAGTTCTTCGCCATGGACCTGGAGAAAGCCACCCAGGTGATGCTGCACGTACACACCCGCGGCCGCGGCGTCTGCGGGGTGTACACCCGCGAGGTCGCCGAATCCAAGGTGGCCCAGGTCAACGAGTTTTCCCGTATGAACCAGCATCCCCTGCTGTGTACGATGGAGAAGTCCTGACGGGGACCGGTGCGGGCATGCCGGGTCGGATCCGGTGTGGGGGCACCGCCGCGCGGGACAAGGCAACGATCCCTGAACACTGAAATCCGGTAGGGTGATGGA
>NZ_JBGFFG010000029.1:0-15731 GCF_056175765.1 Pseudoxanthomonas sp. LjRoot204_2
GGCTCAGGCTCTGCAGAACAACGTCATCGCCATTGGCGAGCACCTGCGTCTTGCCGCCGATGCGAAGGGATGCCGTCACCGTGCCATCCACCTGCGCACGCACCAGCGGCACGTCCTGCGTCCAGGTGCCTTGCTCGCCGCCGGGGCGGACGCCCGCCCTCTTCAATTCGTCGACGATATAGGCGACGGTCTTCTCTTCACCGCGCGTCGCCGGTGCACGGCCCTCGAACTCGTCCGACGCAAGCACGCGCACATGCCGCGACAGGTTGTCGGCATTGATGCCGCCGCCGGGGATGTCGGCGGCGAAAGCTGAGGGCGTGCCGAGCGAGAGGAGCAGCAACGGGAGGGCATGCTTCATGTGTATTCTGGTTCATCCGGCAGACGTCGCGAGTCTAAAGGATCGATGTGGGAGCGACGTAAGTCGCGATGGAGCGCCAACGAGGCATCATCGCGACTTAGGTCGCTCCCACGAGAGCAGAGATTCAGCGTCGCCGGCGCGTCACGGCCGCCCACGATCCAGCCACACGCCCAGACCCTGCGCATTGAGTTCGACATCCATGGCGAGCAGGCTCAGCACGTCCTCGTCCGCCAGCGGCACCTGCTGGGCATGGGCGCGCTCGAGGTACAGCGCCGACAGTGCGGCGGCGATGCAGCGATGACGATCCGCACGCCCGTCGCAGGCGTCGGCGATGGCCACCATCGCATCGATCTGTTCGTACAGCGACTGCGCCAGGCGCGGTACGTCGGACAAGGGCCCGTAGTGGGTGAGGTACATGGCCTCCGGCGCGCGCTCGACCATGCGCGCGATGCTGGCCTTCAGCGCCCCGGGTTCGAATTGCACGGGCGTGGTGGTCGGCAGGATGAAGGCGCCGTGTGGTCCGTCCAGTTCGCGATACGAAAGCCCGAACGTGTCGCCGGTGAACCAACTGCGGCTGCGCGCATCCCAGATGCAGTGGTGGTGGCGCGCATGCCCCGGCGTATCGATGCATTCCAGCGCGCGGCCGGCCAACAGCACCGTCTCGCCATCCTCGACGATGTGCACGCGCGCCTCCGGCACCGGCTGGATGGCGCCGTAGCTGCGCTGCATCTCTTCTTCGCCATACACCGCGGTCGCCCCAGCGATGAGCTTCCCAGGGTCGATGAGGTGCGGCGCCGCACGCGGGTGTGCGACCAGCGTGGCGTTCGGCAAGTGCTGCATCAGCAGGCCAGCGCCACCGGCATGGTCCAGGTGCACGTGGGTGACGATCAGCAGCTCGATGTCGGCAGCGGCGAGGCCGGCGCGCTGCGCCGCCGCCAGCAACAGCGGCACGGAATGGTTGGTGCCGCAATCGATGAACGCACCGCGACCTTCCTCGACGATCAGGTAGGCGGCGTCGAAGTGGTCGCGCTGGAACGCGGTGTCGATGGTATGGATGCCGTGGAGGCTCATCCGCGGGCCTGTGTGGGGACGGATGACCCGATTCTAGTCCGCGATCCGCGGCAGCACGACCCGCCTTTGGTGGAACCCGCCATCCACGCGCAGGTCAACCGCGCGACAACCACCAGCCGCGCAGCGGTACCGCCAACGTCARCACGAACAGGAAAGCACCGTAGGCGACGAGCGTCGCCAGCACCTGCTTCCAGATCGCGCCGGTGCCCACATCGGACGCACCCAGCGCGTATCCCCACTGCATGCCGATGAAGCTGAGCACGAAGGCCACCGCGAGCGCCGCGAGATCGAAGCCCTTGCGGCGCCCGTTGCGCGGCTGACGCGGGAACAGCCAGTACAACGATCCCAGCAACAGGAACCACGGCAGGAACAGGATGACCGCCAGGTACGGCATGGCTCAGGCCTCCGCGGCGCGCAGCGCGGCCAACGCCGCGAGCACATCACCGGCGGGGACCTGCAGCACGATCTCCGGCGTCTCCATCGCGTCCGCCTGCTCGGCCTGCTTGAGCACACCGATCAGCTTGCCGGCGTCCTTCGGCGAATCGAAGCCGTTGCTCTGCACCAGCACGTTGCCCTCGGCGTCCGTGAGCTTGAAGTAGAAGCGGCCATCGGTATCGCGGTACTGCTTGAACGCCGGCAGCGCGGCCTTCGATGCCGTGGCCTTCGCCTCGACTACCGGCTGCTGGGACAGGTCACGCAGGCCCACCGCATGGCGCAGCTCGGCCAGCAGCGGCGTGGCATAGCGTTCGCGCAGGCGGCGGGCGCCGTCGCGCAGGATGGCTTCGATGTCGGCCGGCTTGGCCATCAGCGCTTCGTACTTCTCGCGCAGCGGTGCGATTTCCGCATCGATGCGTTCGAACAGCTGCTGCTTGGCATCGCCCCAGCTGATGCCGTCGGCGAACTTCTGGGCGAACGCGCGCGTTTCCTCGGCGCTGCCGAAGGCCTGATACAGCTGGAACAGCGCCGAACCTTCGGTGTCCTTCGGCTCGCCGGGTCCGCGCGAGTCGGTCAGGATGGAGAACACCAGTTTCCTGAGCTCCTCGCGCGGCGCGAACAGCGGGATGGTGTTGTTGTAGCTCTTGCTCATCTTGCGCCCGTCCAGGCCGGGCAGCGTGGCGACGTTGTCGTCGATCAGCGCCTCCGGCAGGGTGAAGTACTCCTTGCCGTAGACGTGGTTGAAGCGCTGGCCGAAGTCGCGCGCCATCTCGATATGCTGGATCTGGTCGCGACCCACCGGCACCTGGTGCGCGTTGAAGATCAGGATGTCTGCCGCCATCAGCACCGGGTACATGAAGAGGCCCGCGCTGACGCCCGCATCCGGGTCTTCACCGTCGGCGTTGTTCTTGTCCACCGCGGCCTTGTACGCATGCGCGCGGTTGAGGATGCCCTTGCCCGCCACGCAGGTCAGGAACCACGTGAGCTCGGTGATCTCCGGCACGTCGCTCTGGCGGTAGAACCAGACCTTGTCCGGTTCCAGGCCGCAGGCCAGCCAGGTCGCCGCGATCTCCAGCGTGGAGCGCTGGGTGCGCGCCGGGTCCTGGGCCTTGATCAGGCTGTGCAGGTCGGCCAGGAAGTAGAAGCTCTCCGTGTCCGAGGCACGGCTGGCGGCCACGGCGGGGCGCACGGCGCCGACGTAGTTGCCCAGGTGCGGCGTGCCCGAGGTGGTGATGCCGGTAAGGACGCGGGTGGTCATGTGCGAAGCGGGGAATGCGGGAAAGCGGCCAGTTTACCGGCTGGGGGCGGGCGATGCCGGTGGCCGGCCTGCGACACGGCGTCGCAGGCGCGGCCCACTGGCGGCTTAACCGGGGCAGGCATCGCCGTTCCAGGCAACCCCACTGCCGCCGACGATCCGTTCCCAGCATCGTCCCCACCTGGAGAACGGACATGCTGCATCGCTTCCTTGCTTCCCTGGCCACGCTGGCGTTGCTCGCCGCGTGCGCCCCGTCTCATGCCCGCCCATTGGTGGACGTCAGCGTGGTCGACCGCGACACTGGCGAATCGCTGGCACGGTACCCGCATCGCGGTGAGCTCTGGGTCGCCGGCATGCCTGGTCATCGCTACAGCGTGCGGCTGGCCAACACCACCGGCGAGCGCGTGCTGGTCGTGCTGTCGGTGGACGGCATCAACGCCGTCACCGGCCAGACAGCGAACCCCTCACAAGCCGGCTATGTACTGGAGCCATGGCAGACCACCGAGATCAACGGCTGGCGGAAGTCGATGGACGACGTGGCGCAGTTCGTGTTCACCGATCTGGGCGACAGCTACGCCGCGCGTACTGGGCGTCAACGCAACGTCGGTGTCATCGGCGTAGCGGCATTCCGCGAAGCGCCTGCCTACCGCTACCCGCAGTACGAACCGCCGCCGATCGCCCGCGGGACGATGAGCAAGCAGGCGGAAGCCGAAGCCGCGGCGCCTGTCGTATCATCGCGCAGCATCGTTGCCGACGAATATTCGCGCCAGCAAAGCATCGGCACCGGCCATGGTGGCCGGGAATGGGCCCCGACCTCACGTACCGGCTTCGAGCGCGCAACCCGCCAGCCCGAACAGGTGAGTGAACTGCGCTACGACGAGCATCGTCGACTGGTCGCGATGGGCATCCTGCCGCGCCACCGCCAAGGCCCGATCTGGCGCGACGATGCGCCACGTGCCTTCCCGGGTGGATTCGTCGCCGATCCTCCTCGCCGCTGACAAAAAAGACGGGCCGCCCTGGGGCGGCCCGTCTTGTTCCGGCGTCCGCGAAACGCGGATGGCTCAGTGCTTGAAGCTGCTGTCGGAACGCAGCGTGCGCTGGAAGTCCGCGACCTCGGTGCGGGCGCGGTCGCGATCGTAACCGTAACGCTCCTGCAGCCTGCCCTCGAGATACTCCGCGTTGCCTTCCGCGACCTTGAAATCGTCATCGGTCAGATCGCCCCACTTCGCCTGGATCTTRCCTTTCAGCTGCTTCCAGTTGCCGGCGATGATGTCCTGATTCATGGTGTTGCCTCATTGAGTGAGCGGCAGGGGGCGCCGCGGGGACAGCATCGCAAGGCAGGCGTTCCCATCCGATCAAACGCGTGTCAACGCGGTATTAGGAAACGCGGGCTCGTTCAGTCGAATGACGGCGCCTTCGCGGCAATGAACACGCGGCGAGGCAAAAAAAGACGGGCCGCATGGCGGCCCGTCTCGATGACGCATGAGGAAGCCGGCGCTTACTTGCCGGAGGAATCCTCGACTTTTTCGCCCACCTTCTGCACGTCCTTGCCGAACCCCTTGACGGTGTTGCAGCCGGACAGCACGGCGATGGAGAACAGGGACAACATCAGCAACGCGGCGACACGCTTCATAGGCGACTCCTGTGGACAGTATTCACGGGCCGGGGCAAGCCGAACCGGGTGCGGGACCCGGCCTCCCCACGACCGCAGTGTCATTCAACCACGCTGGCTGCAGGCTGACCATGCGCCGCGGGCGGACAAGCAAAAGGGGCCGGTCGCCCGGCCCCTTCCTGTAACGCTTCCGCGAGGAGCGGTCGCATCAACCCGCATGCATCAGCACTTGCCGTCCTTGCAGTCCTGGGCCTTGTCCTCGACCTTCTCGCCGACCTTCTGCACGTCCTTGCCGGCACCGGCCATGGTGTTGCAGCCCGACAGGACCGCCATCGAGAACATCGCCGTCAGCAGCAGCATCATTGCACGCTTCATGTGTCATCTCCTGGGTGGAAAAAGGGGTGCCGATGCGGGTGCGTCCCACACCGCAGCGGCGTGTGCGTGCACCTTCGTCGTCGTGGCGTATAGGCCGCGTGAAGCCCCTGCCGGCGCGTTCAGGCGCAGTTTCCTCGTCCCGGCAGGCCTAGTCGCGCATCAGGGTGGATTTGCCGAACAGGCTTTCCACCAGGTCCACCGTCAGCTTGGCAGTGCGATTGCGGCGATCCAGCACGGGATTCAGTTCGACGATGTCCAGCGAACCCATCAGCCGCGTGTCCRCGATCATCTCCATCACCAGCTGCGCCTCGCGGTAGTTGGGCCCGCCGGGCACCGTGGTGCCTACGCCGGGCGCGATGCTGGGGTCCAGGAAATCCACGTCGAAGCTCACGTGCAGGTGGGTATCGGCATCCAGCCCCTCCAGCGCCGTTTCCATGGTGCGCTTCATGCCGACCTCGTCGATGTATCGCATGTCGTACACATCGACCTGGTGGTCCTTGATGAGCCGCTTCTCCTCCGGATCGACCGAGCGGATCCCGATCTGCCGGACCATCGCCGGGGTGATGGCCGGCGACTCCCCACCCAGTTTCGTCAGCGCATCCGGGCCGATGCCGCACAGGCACGCCACCGGCATGCCGTGGATGTTGCCCGACGGCGTGACGTCGCTGGTATTGAAATCCGAATGCGCGTCCAGCCACAGCACGCGCAGCTTCTTGCCGGCCTGGCGACAGTGTCGCGCCACGGCCGTGATGGACCCCATCGCCAGGCAGTGGTCACCCCCCAGCATGATCGGGAGACGGTTGCGCGCCAGTTCCGCCGCGGTGGCATCCATCACCGCCCGGTTCCATGCCACCACTTCGTCGAGGTGACGGTAGCCGCTGACCGGACCGGTCCAGGGATTGGCGGGCCCCTGCACGTTGCCGGTATCGACGACGTCCACGCCACGCGCCGCCAGCGCCTCGCCCAGGCCGGCGATGCGCAGTGCATCCGGGCCCATGCGGGCGCCGCGATGGCCGGCGCCGACGTCGGTGGGAACGCCGATCAGGGAGACGGGGGGRAAGACTCGACTCATGGGTACGTCCTGCGAAAACAGGCGCACAGTCTATGCGGTCGGCGATGACGGGCCTGTGGCATCGCAGCACGTGGCGCGACGGCGAGGCGGGGAAGCGTGGTGCCGCTTATCCGAATCGAACGGATGACCTACCGCTTACAAGGCGGTTGCTCTACCAGCTGAGCTAAAGCGGCGCGGGCGCAATTCTAGCGCAGCGCGGTGCATTCGAGCGGCTGCGGCTCCCCACTGCCTGCCGTGCGCGCGAGTGCGGCGGGGTCGGTACCCTCGACGATGCCGGCATCCAGCCACCAGAGGCCGGGCCCGGCGCGACCGACCGGTTGCAGTTGCGCGGCGAAGCCCGCTGCCTGCAGCTGGGCGAGTCGACGCTCCGCCGCGTCGCGGCTGCGGTAGCGTCCCAGGGCGATGCCATTGGCCTGGTCACCCTGCCGCACGACGAGGAAGTCGTCGAAGCCGGCAGCACCGATCTTCGCCGCTTCCGCCTGTGCGTCTTCCAGYGATGCTGCGGGCGGGATCACCACCTGATAGCCGCTGGCGCTCATGCCGGGGACCTCACGCACGCGCGGGCGCACCAGGTGGCGGGCGGCCGTGGCTTGTGCCTGGGTCGCGGTAGCCTGGCTCGTGTAGGGCCCCAGGCTGACGCAGGCGGTAGGCGTGGCCGAAGGTGCGGCCGTGGGGGATGACGGAAGCGCCGCCGGTCCCGTTTCATCCACCAATTGCAGGCGGGCGACGCCTGCAGGAAGCACCGGCTCCGGTTCGGGCAACGGCGCGGGGCGGCTCAGCCACCACGCGGCGGCTCCCAGATTCAGGACGACCAACAAGACGATCAGGGCGCGGATCAGCATGATGCGATTCTATCCGCGCTCAAGCGGCCGCACCGAGACGTGCCCACACCGCCAGTCCTTCGAGCACGAGTGCCGGTGCCACGGCCGGCGCATCCAACTGCGACGCCAGCCCGGGGGCACCCCCGCCATGCAGCAGCAGGGCGGGCCGATCTCCCAGCAGTGCATGCGCCTGCTGCAGGCTGCGCTCGATCAGCCCCAACGCGGCGCCCTCGCAGCCGGACGCCAAGGCATCGGCCGTCTCCGTGGCGAACTCCACATAGTCGCCGCCGCATGCCGGCAGTTGCGCGGCCGCGGCCTGCAGCGCATCGCGCATCAGGCGCGGCGACGGCGCGATGCGCCCACCCCGGTGTTGCCCGCGGCCATCGAGCAGGTCCACGGTGATCGCCGTGCCCACCCCCACGACCAGCCACGGGACAGCACCTCGCCGGCGCGCCCCGAGCAGGGCCAGGAAGCGGTCCACGCCCATCCGGGCAGGGTAGGGATATGCGATACGGACGCCCGCCAATGCAGCCTGCGTGCGTGCGATGGATACGGTCTGGAAGCGTGTCGTCAACCAGTCGACGACCATCGCCGTGCGCACCGGCGACGCCACGCTGGCGAGGACGGCCGACGTTCCGTCATGCCCCACGGTAGCCGCGAGCGCGTCCGCCAGGCCTTCCTCATACGCCATCGCCCGCACGTCCCCGGCGCTCCCATCGTCGTGCAGTTGCGCGCATTTCAGCCGCGAATTTCCGAGATCGAACAGCCACTGCGTCATATCGCCCTCACGCTGACCTCGCCCGCATGCACGTACTTCACCGCTTCGCCCATCCTGACCCGCAACGCGCCATCGTCGCCGATGCCGTCGGCCACGCCCTGCTCGTCGCCCTGCGATCCATGCACGGTGACGGCACGTCCTGCCAGTGCATCCAGCGCGGCGTAGCGCGCGCGAAAGGGCGAAAGCCCATCACGGTCGAACTGGTCGAGCGCGGGCAGCAGGGCGTCCAGCAGTCGGGCCGCCAGTGTGTTGCGCGATGGCGCGCCCTCGGCAAGGCTCGCCAAGTCCGTCCATGCCTGGTCGATGGTGGCACCGACCGGCGCCGGCATGCGCACGTTCACGCCCATGCCGATCACCGCACGTACCGGTCCGCCGTGCTCGCCCCCCCCTTCCACCAGGATGCCACCCAGCTTCCGGTCGTGCGCCAGCAGGTCGTTGGGCCATTTCACCCCTACCGCGGCGTACCCGGCCTGCCGCAGCGCCTCCGCGACGGCCACGCCGACCACCAGGCTCAGGCCTGCCAGGCGGGCGAGCCCGCCCGAGAACTGGCGCGAGAGCGACAGGTAGAGGTTCGACGCGATCGGCGATGCCCACTGGCGGCCACGTCGTCCGCGGCCCCCGGTCTGCTGTTCGGCCAACAACACCTCCACGCCGCGCTCCGGTGCCGGGCGCCGCAGCAGCTCGCTGTTGGTGGAATCCAAGGCCCATGCCACATCGAGCGACGACAACGCGGCGGCATCCCGCATGCGCGCGCGGATCAGGTGGGCATCCAGCAGCTCGACCGCGTCGGCCAGCGCATAGCCACGCCCCGCCTGCGCGTCGATGCGCACTCCCCCTGCGCGCAAGGCTTCGATGCGCTTCCACATCGCCGCACGCGTCAACCCGGTATCGCGCGCGAGCGCGTCGCCTGTCGCAGGGCCGTCGATGAGGCGCTGCAGCAGTTCGCGTTCGCCGCTCACGCGCGACGGCGCCAGATACGGACGCGCTCGAAGCGCGATTCCGTGCCATCGCGCAGGCGCCGGACGTTCACCCGATGGGTGAACAGCACCAGCAGCGCGGCGGCCATCGCGAACACCTGTGCAGCGCGATCGACCGGCAGCCACCACGACAGCGGCACCAGGCAGGCGGTGGCGACGATCGACGCCAGGCCGACGTAGCCCGTCGCCACCAGCACGACCACCCAAACCGCGAACAGGGGCAGCAGCGCCATCGGCCACATCACGGCCATGCCGCCCAACAGCGTGCCTACCCCCTTGCCACCGCGGAAGCCGTGCCACACCGGCCAGACATGGCCCAGCGCCGCCACGAATGCCGCCATGAAGCCCAGCACGCGCGGCGGCACGGATCCGTCCTCCGGCGCGAAGGCCAGCGCGAGCCATGCCGCCAGCGCGCCCTTCCCGATGTCGACCAGCACCACGCCCAGCGCGAACTTCGCGCCCTGGGTACGGAAGGCATTGGTGCCGCCGGCGTTGCCGCTGCCCTGCGTGCGGATGTCCACGCCTCGCAGGCGGCCCAGCACCAGACTGCCCGATACGGACCCGACCAGATAGGCGGACAGCAACAGCAGGGAGGCGATCAGCATGGCGCCATTATGGGCCACGCCCCCGCACAGGTTCAGGCATCGGCGGCCGGCTGCACCGCCACGATCAGCGCGCCCTGCCCGGCGTGTGCACCGATCGCCGCCCCGGTTTCCACCAACCGGTCTTCGCTGATCGACACGCGCGCACGCAGTGCGGCCAGCAGGCGCTCGCCCTCGGGCCGCGCATCGCAGTGTCCGACGATCAGGCGCCAGCGCTGTCCCGCCGGCAGTTGTCGCGCAACGCGCCGTGCGAACGCTTCGGGTGCGCGATCGCGGGTCAGCAGGAGCCCGGCGACGACCATGCGGCCGTCGACGCTCATCTTCGCCATCGGCGTCAGCGCACTGAGCCGTGCGATCGGCGCCGCCCAGCGGGGAATGCGGCCCCCACGCACCGCGTGGGAGATGTCGGGTGCGATGGCCCACATGCGGGTCTGCGGACGCAGGCGCGCGAGTTCGGCCAGCACCTCCGCCTCGTCATGCCCCAGCGCGGCCAGCTCGGCGGCGCGCCAGACCAGCAGGGCCTGGCCGCAGGCCGCGTTGACCGTATCGAAGACGCGCACGCGCCTGCCGGGGTCGCGGGCCGCCGCATGCTCGCCGGACTGCAGCGTGCCCGACAACGCCCGCGACAGGCCCACGTACAGCACGCGCGCATGATGTGCGAGCGCCAGTTCGAACTGGCGGCGGAAATCCCCCGGCGGGGGTTGGCTCGTGCGCGGCAACTGGCGCGAAGCCGCCATGCGCCGATAGAACTCGGCCGTCGACAGCCCCACCTTGTCGAGGTAATCGCGGCCGTCCAGATCCACCCGGGCCGGCACCACGCCGATCGCGTAACGCTCGGCGATGTCGTCCGGCAGGTCGGCGGCACTGTCGGTGACCACCACGAGCGGTTGCGGCGCAGCGGCGACCGCCTGCTGCCGGATCATGTCGTCAGCCTTCATGCCTTCCACGCGCCCTTGCTGCGCGCAGGCATCGAACAAGGCCTGCGGCGATCCGGCATGCGCGTGCACGCGCAGGCGCGCGGTACCGCCCGCGATGACGATGGAATCGGCGCCAATCGCCTCCAGCGCCGCGCGCAGGCGCTCGCGGTCCAGGCCCTCGCCGAGCAGCAGGCATTCGGTGCACCAGCGGCGATCCGGGTCGATCTCGTGGTCATGGTCCAAGGGGGCGGCGGCGTCGTTCGCCGCGACCGGCGCACCGGCGCGCACGCGCACGGCGCGCGGCCCCCCTTCGACGAACTCGGCGATGCCCTCCAGCAGGTCGACGAAGCCCTGCGCGCCGGCATCGACCACGCCGGCCTTCTGCAGCAGCGCCATCTGGCGCGGCGTGTCGGCAAGCGCATGCCGTGCGCGCATAAGCGCACGCGTGAACCCGCTGCGCGTGTCGGGCTGCGCGCTGTCCGCCGCCGCGTCGAGTTCGTCGGCGAAGGCGCTGATGACGCTGAGGATGGTGCCCTCGACCGGCTGGGCCAKCGCCTGCCGGGCGCTCTKCGCACCGCGGCGCACCGCGGCCGCCAGCGAACGCGCGTCCAGTTCGGGCAATGCATGCACGTGCTCGGCCACCCCATGGAGGAACTGCGCCAGGATGGCGCCGGAATTGCCGCGCGCACCATCGATCGCGTCATTGCCGACACGGCTGAGCAAATCGCCGGCATGCTGGCTGGGCTGGCTGAGCGCGCCGTGCAGCACGCTGCCGAGCGTCGAGGCGAGATTGTTGCCGGTATCGCCATCGGCGACCGGGAACACGTTGATGCGGTTCAATCCATCCCGGGCCGCAATGACCCGACGGGCCCCGGCGATCAGCGCCAGGCGCAGGGCGGGGGCGGTCAGGGGACGGTCGTGGGGCGCGGGCATGGCAAGAGTCTGCCGCAAGCGCGGGCGCCGCCCTGTTGCGCCGCAGCAGCCCATGCCGGGTTTCCCCCGGTCCGTCGCCGCGGGGCGCGGTTTCGTCGCAAAGCGCTCGAGGATCCATGCCCTCCGGCGCCAATCCGGCTATAGTCGGCGGCGTTCTCTGGCCGCTGTACCCGACTGACAGGAGTCTCCCCGATGCTTCGCGCCAGCCTTGCCCTGCTGCTCCTGGCTGCTTCGGCCGTGGCGTTCGCCCAGAACGGGCGTGGCCTCGCCAACGGCAACGTCGACACGTGTCCGGAGATCGCCGACCGCGCGGTTGCGGAACGGCAGGTCGATGCCGTGCCGGTTGCCTCGGACCCCCGTCGCGCTCGCGCGAATGCCGCCCGCACCAAGTACGGCGTGCCGGCAACCCTGGCGCCCGTCACTACGCGGGGCGGTGGCGACGACGACGACACCCCGCTACCGCGCAACCGCGGGTCCAAGTGGCACAGCTTCCTGCCGGGCATGTTCCGCTGAGGCGGACGTCGGCACCCCGTGATCGGACTGTTGCGCCGCCTGCGGCCCGCGCCCCCGACGATTGAAGACAACCTGTGGCAGTCCGTCCTCACCGGCACGCCGTGGGTGTCTGCGCTGGATGAGGTACGTGCGGCGCGGCTGCGCGCCTTGACCGCGCTGTTCCTGCATCGAAAGACCATCACGCCCTTGGCAGGACTGCGCCTGGACGACGCGCAGCGGGCGCAACTGGCCGCGCTGTGCTGCCTTCCGCTGCTCGAGTTCGGCGAAGCCGGCCTGCGCGGATGGTTGCAGCTGATCGTCTACCCCGACGCCTTCCGCGTGCAGCGCACGCACACCGACGCCGCCGGCGTGCTGCACGAGTGGGAAGACGATCTCGCGGGCGAAGCCTGGGACCATGGGCCGCTGATCCTGTCGTGGGCCGATGTGCAGGCCGACCTGGCCGAACCGGACGCCGGTTTCTGCGTGGCCGTGCACGAAATGGCGCACAAGCTGGACGTGCTGGATGGCGAACTCGACGGCACCCCGCCGCTTCCGGATGCGTGGCGCGGCCGCTGGGCACGCGACTTCCAGCGCGCGTACGACGACTTCTGCATGCAGGTCGACCTGGGCCGCGACACCACCCTCGATCCCTACGCCGCCGAGGCGCCGGAAGAATTCTTCGCGGTCGTCACGGAATACCACTTCTCCGCGCCGCACATACTGGCCGAGGCCATGCCGGACGTGGCGGCGCACCTGCAACGCTTCTACGGCCCTTCGCCGATGGCGCCCGACGCGGAATGAGTCAGAGTCCGGGCGGCAGGCGCACTTCGAAGCGCGCACCGCCCAGTTCGTCCGAGCGCCGTACCTGCAGCTCGCCGCGGTAGTCGCGGATCAGGTCCTGCACGATCGAGAGGCCAATGCCATGGCCCTGCACGCGCTCGTCGCCGCGCACGCCGCGTTGCAGGACTTTCGCCACGTCGTCCTCGGCGATGCCGGGGCCATCGTCATCGACGGCGATGAACACACCGGGGCGACGCTGCGGCGCCGTCGCGCCCACCATCACCGTCAGCAGCACGCGCGAACGCGCCCACTTGAACGCGTTCTCGAGCAGGTTGCCCATCAGCTCCTGCAGGTCGCCGGTCTCGCCGTGGAAACGGGCGCGCGGATCGATTTCGAATTCGCAGATCACGCCCTTCGCCGCATACACCTTCTCCAGGCCGCGCACGATTTCCTCGGCATGCGGTTCGATGGGTACCGCGGCCGAGAAGAGCTTGTGTCCGCTCGACGCCGCGCGCGCCAACTGGTACGAGACCAGGTTGTTCATGCGCTTCAGCTGCACATCGAGCTCCTCGCGCAAGGCCTGCGGATCGCCTCCCCCGCTGTCCAGCTGCGTCCGCAGCACCGCGATGGGCGTCTTCAGGCTGTGCGCCAGGTCGGCCAGCGTATTGCGCTGGCGCTCCAGGTTCTCGCGCTCGCTTTCGATGAAGGCATTGATGCTGTCGGTCAGCGGCTCGAGCTCGCGGGGATGGCTCTCGGTCATGCCCGACAGCTCGCCGCGCTGCACGCGGCTGAGTTCGAAGATCACCCGCCGCAGCGGGCGCAGGCTCCATCGCAACACCAGCATCTGCAGCAACAGCAGGATCACGCCGGCACCGCCGAGGTACACCCACAGCGAACCCCGGAACACGCGGATCTGCGCGCTCAGCGCCTGCGCATCCTCGAAGATGTAGATGCTGTACGGGATCTCGGCGTGCTGGTGCGTCGCCGGCCACGCATAGCCCACGCCATACCGGTACGCCTCGCTGTCGCTGCCATCGGCGCGGCGGATCGGCAACGGCCCTTCGAACGACTCCTCGAGCGCGCCCAGCATGCGCGGGGCGGGCAATTCCGGACCGAGGGTCGAATTCGATCCCCACGGCGGCACGCCCTGCAGCACCACCTGCGCGTACATGCCGCTGTCGGGCATGTCGAAGCGCGGGTCCGGCGTGTTGTAGGGAGGAATCAGCGTGCCGTTGCGCCCGAACTCCACCTTGTCGGTGTAGTAGAGCGCATAGCTCTTCAGGCGTTGGCGGAGGTTGTTCTCGGCGGTGTCGACGAACGCACGGTCCAGCGCGTAGCCCGCTAGGGCAAGGAACGCGACCAGCGCGAGGCTGGCGGCCAGCAGCTGGCGCGCGCGCAACGATCGCGGACGCCACCCGTCGAACCGGTCACGGCCGACGGGGGCGGATGGCGCGGCGCCGGACGGTGGCGCAGGCATCAAGTGCAGGCGATGCCGGCGCGGGACATCAGCCTTCGCCGCTGCGCGGGATCGCGAAACGATAGCCGCGGCCGCGCACGGTCTCGATCGGCTTCAGCTCGCCATCGGGATCCAGCTTCTTGCGCAGGCGGCCGATGAACACTTCCAGCACGTTCGAGTCGCGATCGAAGTCCTGCTGGTAGATGTGCTCGGTCAGGTCGGCCTTCGAGACCAGCTCGCCGGCATGCATCATCAGGTATTCGAGCACCTTGTACTCGTAGCTGGTCAGGTCGACATTGCTGCCGTTGACGCTGACTGTCTGCGCAGCGAGGTCGAGCGCGACCGGTCCGCACTCCAGCGTCGGCTTGCTCCAGCCCGCCGCACGGCGCAGCAACGCGTTGACGCGCGCCAGCAGTTCTTCCACATGGAACGGCTTGACCAGATAGTCGTCTGCACCCTGCTTCAGGCCTTCCACCTTGTCCTGCCAGCTGGAACGCGCCGTCAGGATAAGCACGGGGAATTTCTTGCCTTCGTCGCGCAGCGCCTTGATCAGCTCCATGCCCGACATCTTGGGCAGGCCGAGATCGATGATGCCCACGTCGAACGGCACTTCGCGGCCCATGTAGAGGCCCTCTTCGCCGTCCTGGGCCGCGTCCACCGCGAAGCCTTCGCGCTTGAGGCGCGCGGCAAGGGTTTCACGCAGGGGGGCTTCGTCTTCGACCAGCAGGATACGCATGGACTCTCCTTGGGAATGCGGCGCGGCAGCGGGCCGCGCGGGACGTGCTCTGTTGAGCCTGGATTCTACGTAAGACTACGGGCGCGGGGGGTTATCGCCGCGTGCAGGCTGCGGAGGGGGCGCAAGATCGCGACGCGGACGAACGGGCGAGTCTGCGTCGCGGCGCGACGCCCCTCGGTCGTCCTGGGTTTCCGTGCGCACGCGACCACGCTCGTCGATGTACTTGACGCGCGTGACATCGCGACCGTCGTACTGCATGCGCTCCACGCTCAACACCTGATTGCCCGATTCACTGCGCACGCGGCGCACCGAATCGGACATGGAATTGCGGTGGCCCCGGTCATCGCTGCGCGGAAAGCCGCGCTCGCGGGGCGGCGGACCGTCGTTGCGGCCACGCTCGTCCTGCGCCTGCACCGCATGGGTGCCGGCGAGGGCGGCGAGGACCGCCAGGGCAAGGGCGGCGAGGGTCGGGGCACGAAAACGCATAACGGAATCGTAACGGAAGTGGGTTCGCGAAACTGAACGAAACCCGAAACCGCCTCTGGAGAATGGAAGCGCAGTCTTGGTCCGCGGCAGTGAATCGGTTCTGAATTTATCCACAGGGCAACGCCCCGCATTCAGCCAGCTGAATCGTCAGAAAACCTCGGCAACACAACACCTTAGCGAACCGCCGCCTGCTTCTATCGCGTCCAGCGCCACGCTATGCACCGCCAGTCCCGCGGCGGCCAGGCGCGCCAGCGAGGAGGGACGGAGGGCTGCATGTGCACGCCGGCTCATCCAGACCCTGCCCTCGGTCAGCGAGATGGCATTGCCGGCGAAGGCCGCCTGCTCCGCCGCATCCAATTCGACCACCTGATCGGGATACAGCGCGTCCAGTGCGGCCACCAGCCCAGGGGACACCAACCCCTCTTGGTGCACCAGCGCGACCCGGCCGGCCAGCACCGCCAACACCACGTTGGTGTGGTACTCGCCGGGAGCCAGGTCGAACGTCAAGGTGGCACGCAGTCCGAACGCCTCGTGCATCCTCGCCGCCCCTGTTTCGTCGCAGCGTTCGGACAACC
>NZ_JBGFFG010000030.1:0-15714 GCF_056175765.1 Pseudoxanthomonas sp. LjRoot204_2
CGCCTGCACGATGAAGAGCTTGCCGGTGACGCCGTCCTTCGCCCACTCGATGTCCATCGGGCGGCCGTAATGCTGCTCGATGACCAGGGCCTGCTTCGACAGTTCGTGCACATCCTCATCGGTGATGGAGAAGGTGGCACGCAGGTTTGCCGGCGTGTCTTCCGTGCGGACGCGTTCGCCGGGTACGTCCGAATACACCATGCGCAGCGCCTTGCTGCCGAGCGAGCGGCGCAGGATGGCCGGCTTGCCCTGTTTCAGCGTGGGCTTGTAGACGTAGAACTCATCCGGGTTCACCGCGCCCTGCACGACCATCTCTCCCAGGCCGAAGCTGGAGGTCACGAACACCACGTCGCGGAAACCGGATTCGGTGTCCAGCGTGAACAGGACGCCCGAGGCGCCGACGCCGGAGCGCACCATCAGCTGCACGCCGGCCGACAGGAACACGTCCTCGTGCTTGAAGCCGTGGTGCACGCGGTAGGCGATGGCGCGGTCGTTGTAGAGGCTGGCGAAGACTTCCTTCACCTTGTGCACGACATCGTCGGCGCCGGTGACGTTGAGGAAGGTTTCCTGCTGGCCGGCGAACGACGCGTCGGGCAGGTCCTCGGCGGTAGCCGACGAGCGCACGGCCACGGCGATGTCGCCGCCGCCGTTTTCGGAGGACAGCTTCGCGTAGGCAGCTCGGATGTCGGCATCCAGGTCGGGCTGCAGCGGCGCGTCGATGACCCAGCCGCGGATCTCTTTGCCGGCGGCCGTCAAAGCCGCGACATCCTCGACATCGAGCGTGGCCAGCTTGTCGAAGATGCGCTTGGACAGGTCGTTGTGCGCGATGAAGGCCTTGAACGCCTCCGCGGTGGTCGCATAGCCTCCGGGGACCGACACCCCCAGGTTGGCCAGGTGGCCGATCATTTCGCCCAGTGACGAATTCTTGCCACCTACGCGGGCCAGGTCGGCCAGGCGCAGCTCGTGCAACCACAGGATTTTCTCGTTCAAGCGCAATGCTCCGAAGCAGGCCGCGCCATGCCGATGACCATCGGCGTGGGGTGCCRTGTCCATGGGGAAAGAGGCGATATGATGCAGTGCATACCAATTGCAGACAAGCTTGATCTGACGGGGGTTTCCATGGTGAAGCGGGAAGGGGAAGGGCATGTCTGAGCTGCGCCCGGTGTTCTATGTCTCCGATGGCACCGGTATCACCGCCGAGACGATCGGCCACAGCCTGCTGACCCAGTTCGCCGGCATGCGCTTCCAGACGGACCGGCTCTCCTTCGTCGATGACGAGGAAAAAGCGCGCGATGCCGCCGATCGCATTCGCCGCATGGGCGAAAAGCTGGGCAGCCGGCCCATCGTCATCAATTCGTGCGTGGATCCGGCGCTGAGCGCACTGGTCGCCGAAAGCGGCGCACTGATGCTCGACGTGTTCGCCCCCTTCATCGAGCCGCTGGAGCGCGAACTCGGCCAGCAGCGCCAGTCGCGCGTGGGGCAGGCGCATGGCCTTGTGGATTTCGAGACCTACCACCGGCGAATCAATGCGATGAATTTCGCGCTGACCCACGACGACGGCATGGCGGTGAACTACGACGAGGCCGACGTGATCCTGGTGGCCGTATCGCGTGCGGGCAAGACGCCCACCTGCGTCTACCTGGCCCTGCATTACGGCATCCGCGCAGCGAACTATCCCTTGACCGATGGCGATCTCGAGACCGACAGGCTGCCGGCGCGACTGCGCCCCTATCGGCGCAAGCTGTTCGCGTTGACCATCGATCCTGATCGCCTGCACCAGATCCGGCAGGAGCGCCGCCCCAACTCCAGCTACGCGAAGATGGAAACCTGCAAGCGCGAGGTGGCCGCGGCCGAGGCGATGTTCCAGGTGGAACGGCTGCCCACGCTCAGCACCACCAACAAGTCGATCGAGGAGATTTCCAGCAAGGTGCTTTCCACGCTGGGCCTGCAGCGCGACATGTACTGAGGAAGGCCGGGCCCGGCGGTGGTCCCGGGAACCCTTAACTTAGGCCGCACCCGGCGAGGCGTCAATGCTGCCGCCGGCGCGCAACCGCGTGTAGGATCGGACCATGTCCCAGGCACTCGCACGTAACGCCCGCATTCCCCGGCTTGGCCGCTTCGGCTGGCTGATGGCGCTCTACGCGGAAAACCACGCACGGCTGACGCGCCTGTTCGCGCCGGAGCACCTGGCGGTCGGTACGTACGTCTCCCGTATCGGCGATGGGCTCGACGTACGTCTGGATGTCATCGAGACCCATCGGTACACGGTCGAGTTGCGCCTGACCTACGACATCTGCGACCCGCTGACCGGCGAACCGGACCCGTCCGCGTTCGTCCGACTGTATCGCGACGCGCACCAGGCCGAGGCGACGCACTGTTATGTCGGCCGGCGATGGCAGGACGTCATCGGCCTGTATCCCCCGCCGGCGGAAGTCATCAGCCACCGCATGCGCATGAATACCTTCCTCGGCAAATGGCTCGAGTACCTGGGCGAGCAGGGGCATGGCGTGGCGACATTGCAACCCGTCACGACGGCGCGCGACGTCGCCTGACGTCGCATCGCCTTGCCGGTGGTTCAGGCCACGCGAACGAAGCGGATGGCGTTGAGCCGGCTCAGGCCGTGACGGTTGTCGCGGGAAAGATTCGTCACGTCGACCGCACCCCGCGCTTCCAGTGCCAGCAGGCGAAGCGCGATGGCGTCGAACGTCGCCTCGTCCAGTCCCAGCGATCCCGCACTCCATCGCGTGTCCCGATGGAGCGGCACGTGGGAAACCAGCTCGTTTACAAGGGTGTCGTGTGTCATGGCGGCGGCCGGGGAGGGTGGGTACTGCTGCGCTACGCGGTGGGAGGACCGGTGGCCTTCCGAGGTTTTTACGCGCGCCCTCGTGATGTTCGCGTGGATGTCTTCGAGGCCGCGTGCGCGCTCGGCGAAGGCAAAAAGAAAGGCCCGGTTTCCCGGGCCTTGAAAGATTGGCGTCCCCACGGGGATTCGAACCCCGGTCGCTACCGTGAAAGGGTAATGTCCTAGGCCTCTAGACGATGGGGACGCACGAAAGTTGTCGCCAGATTTTACTCCGGACGGCCTATTGTCCGGAAGTTGGTGGAGCCAGGCGGGATCGAACCGCCGACCTCCTGCRTGCMAKGCAGGCGCTCTCCCAGCTGAGCTATGGCCCCACGTGCTGGCAGGAGCGGAATGATAGCTAGGCAATTTCCGATGCGCAAGCATCCGTTACGAAAAATTTCACGGCTGGCGGTGGAAGGTGCATGCGGTTGAAATAAGCGACCGGACATCGAGAGGCATCGCAAGGCGGATGATCGCGTTTTCAGTGAAGGAATGGTCCGCATGGGCGCCCGGTCTGGTGGACCGCGACGCATGGCGTGCGTGGGCCACCGCCCCGTGGCTGCCGGTTGGCGAAGAGACCCCTGCGCTGGCGGAGGTGCCCGCGATGCAGCGAAGGCGCATCGAACGGCTCGGGCGGATGGCGATCCAGACGGCGTTCTGGTGCCAGCACGCTGAAGAAAACGGCACGCCCCTCATCTTCGCGTCGCGGCACGGCGACGTGGCGCGTTCGATGGAACTGCTGGAAGCCCTGGCGACTGAGCAACCACCGTCGCCCACCACGTTCGGCCTGTCGGTGCACAACGCCATCGCGGCGCTGTACTCGATCCTGCGACGGGAGCGCGGCAACTACATCGCCCTGGCCGGTGGCATGGCGACGGTAGAAGCCGCGTGCGTCGAGGCGGCGGTATTGCTGGCGGATGGGGCGCCGGAGGTGCTGCTGGTGGTGTACGAAGCGCCGCTGCCCGGGATCTACGCCAGCTTCGCGGACGAGCCGGACGCCGGTTTCGCCTGGTGCTGGCGTATCGCGCCTGCCGACGGCTCGGCGCCTGCATTGCGGCTGGCGTGGGAGGGCGAGGCGGGCGAATCGGAGCTCGCGGCCGCCACCCTGCCGCACGGTCTGGAGGTCCTGCGCTTCCTGCTGTCAGGCGAGGCGGCATGGCAGTGGCGGGCCGACGGCATGACATGGCGGTGGCAGCGCGATGCGTGAGCGCGTCGACCATGCCTGGCGCGTCTTCGGTACCGGACTGAGCTTCCTTGYGTTCGGCGTCGGCGGGTTGTTCCTGGGCGTGTTCGTGCTGCCGCCGATGCTTTGGCTGGTGCGTGACTCCGAGCGCCGCCGCCGCTGGTCCCGGCGCATCGTCCAGCGCAGTTTCGCCGCCCATGTCGAACTGATGCGCCGCCTTGGGCTGATGACGTACGAGATCCGGGGCCGCGAGCGGCTGGCGCGCAGGGGCCTGCTGGTCCTTGCCAACCACCCGACGCTGATCGACGTCGTCCTGCTGGTGTCGCTGCTTCCCAATGCGGATTGCGTGGTGAAGTCGGCGGTGGCGCGCAATCCGTTCATGCGCGGCCCCGTGCGTGCCGCAGGCTACGTCGCCAACGACGACGGCGCAGGGCTGGTGGAAGACTGCATTGCCGCGGTCCGCGCCGGTGGCGCGCTGGTGATCTTCCCGGAAGGAACCCGGACCACGCCGGGGCAGCCGTTGAAGCTGCAGCGCGGTGCCGCGAACATCGCGGTGCGCGGCGCGCTGGACATCACGCCGGTGCGGATCACGTGCTCGCCGCTGACGCTGGGGAAAGGGGAGAAGTGGTATCGTGTGCCGCCGGTGCGATTCCACATGGTGATCGATGTTCAGGAAGACCTGCCGATCGCCCCGTTCCTGAACGGAATGGAGGGGGCGGATCCAGCGGCGGGGGGAGAGGCGCTGGCAGCCCGGCGGCTCACGGAACATCTGGCCAACTACTTTGCGGGAGATCCATCGCGTGCAGGCACTTGAGCACGAGATCAAGGAATTGATCATTTCATCGCTGTCGCTGGAGGACATCACCCCCGACGACATCGATACCGGCGCCCCGCTGTTCGTGGAGGGGCTGGGACTGGATTCGATCGACGCGCTCGAACTGGGCCTTGCGCTGCAGAAGCGCTACGGCGTGGCGCTCTCCGCCGATTCGCAGGAAACCCGCCGGCATTTCGCCAGCGTGCGTGCCCTGGCGGACTTCGTCGCCTCGCAAGGCAAGGCCTGAGCAGGGACGGCAGGACTGGCAAGATGACCAAGAACGAACTTTTCGACCGGATCGTGACGATCCTGCATGACAGCTTCGAGATCGAGCCCGCGCGCATCACGCCCGACGCCCGGCTCTACGACGACCTCGACATCGACAGCATCGATGCGGTGGACCTGATCGTGCAGCTGAAGCCGCTGCTGGGCCGCAGCCTGCAGCCGGATGCCTTCAAGTCGGTGCGCACGGTGCAGGACATCGTGGACGTGCTGTACGGCCTGATCCGCGACCAAGCCGCCTGAGCGCAGGCCGCGTGCCCGTGTCCCGGATAGGCGCGGCCATCTTCGTGGCGTTGTCGGTGGCTTACCCCCTAGTGGTCTATTGGGCGATGGGTCGCTTCGAGCCGCGCTGGCTGGCGGTCCTGCTGCTAGCCCTCGCGGTGCTGCGCGCCATCGCGACGCGCCAGGCGGTCTGGCTGGTGGCGGCCGCGGGCGCCGCACTGCTTGCGGCCCTGGCCACCGTGTTCAACCAGGCGTTGCCGCTCAAGCTCTATCCGGCCCTGATCAATGCGGTGATGCTGATCGTGTTCGCGAGCAGCCTGGCGTTTCCGCCGTCGGCGGTGGAGCGCATCGCGCGGCTGACCGAGCCCGACCTCCCGCCCGCCGGCGTGGCCTACACGCGCCGCGTCACTCAGGTGTGGTGCGGCTTCTTCGTGCTCAATGGCGCACTCGCGCTGGTCACGGCGCTGTGGACGTCTGACCGGACGTGGGCGCTCTACAACGGATTGATCGCCTACGGACTGATCGGCCTGTTGTTCGGCGGCGAGTGGCTGGTGCGCCAGCGGGTGAAGGCAGGACATCGCCATGACTGAGTGGCGCTCGTTGGGCGAGGTCGCGCTGCGCCCGTTGCCGGGACGGGCGTTCATCGCGGCGGGAAGCGAGTCGGCGGACCATGCGGTGTTCCAGCACGAGGCGCTGCGCTGGCAGGCGACGTTCCACCGTCTGCCGGGGTCGAGTTGGGCGCTGCACTTCGATGACGCCTCGCGCTTCGCCGCCGCCCTGTATGGCGCGTGGCATGCGGGCAAGACCGTGGTGTTGCCGGGCGACGCGCTGGCAGGCACCCAGGCCCGCCTGCGCGCGCACGTGGACGGTTTCGCGGGCGACTGGCTCGAGAGCGATGCCGCGTCGCCGGATGATCTGCCGGACACCCCCTGCGTGGCGCGACCGCTGGACGCGGACGCCACGCGTCTCGTCGTCTTCACCTCCGGAAGCACGGGCGAGCCGGTCGCCATCGAGAAGCGCCTGCGGCAACTCGACGCCGAGGTGCACGCGCTGGAAGCCGCGCTCGGGCGCGGCCTGGACGGCGTGGCGGTGCATGGCACCGTGTCGCACCAGCATATCTACGGCCTTCTGTTCCGGGTGTTGTGGCCGCTGGCCGCGGGCCGCGCCATCGTGCCGCGTGCGTTCTTTCCCGAAGATCTGCTGGCCGCGATGGACGGCCAGGACGCGGTGCTGGTCGCCAGTCCGGCGCACCTCAAGCGCTTGCCGGCGCAGCTGTCATGGGCATCGCTGCATGGGCGGCTGCGCGCGGTGTTCTCGTCAGGGGGCGCGTTGCCCGCCGATGCTGCGCACGATGTGGCCCGGCTGCTGGGCGTGCCGCCCACCRAGATCCTGGGCAGCAGCGAGACCGGCGGCATCGCCTGGCGCCGCTGGGAGACGGAAGTTCCGGTCTGGACGCCGTTACCCGGCGTCGACTGGCGTTTGCAGGAAGGCGTGCTCGAAGTGCATTCGCCGCACCTGGCCGGCGACGCGTGGTGGCGCAGCCAGGACCGCGCGGAAGCCGATGGTGCGGGCGGATTCCGTCTGCTGGGCCGGGCAGACCGTATCGTGAAGGTGGAAGAGCGTCGCGTCTCGCTGGATGCGCTGGAGCGCCGGATCCAGGCGCACCCGGCGGTCAGGGAGGCGCGCGTGCTGCTGCTCGGTGGCGCGCGCAGCGCGCTGGCGGCCGTCGTCGCGATGGCCGACGGCGTGCCGGTGCCGCAAGACGCGATGGCCCGGCGTGCGCTGTCGCAGTCGTTGTCGCGGCACCTGGCGGAGATGCAGGATGCGGTGACCCGGCCGCGGCGCTGGCGCTTCGCGACGGCGTTGCCGACCAACGCGCAAGGCAAGGTCACCGAGGCGGCACTGACCGCCCTGTTCCGCCCCGAGCGCCCGGCCGCATGCTGGACGCTCCGCGAGTCGGCGCGCGCACGCGCCGACATGTCGCTGGACGCGTCGCTCGCCGTCTTCGACGGCCATTTCAACCAGGCCGCAGTCCTGCCGGGGGTCGCGCAACTCGACTGGGCGGTACAGCTGGCGCGCGAGGTCTTCGCGATTCCCCCGTGCTTCCTTCGCATGGAAGCGCTGAAGTTCCAGCGCGTGGCGCGTCCCGGCGACCTGATCCACCTCGACCTGGAATGGCAGGCGGATCGCGCCACGCTCGTGTTCCGCTACACCTCCGTGCAGGGTCCGCATGCCAGTGGTCGCGTGGTGTTCGTCCATGAGGGGTGAATCCGTGGCGCCGCCGCTCGCCTTCCGCCCGCTGGTCGTGATCCCGGTGTTCGACCACGAGCACGCCATCGCCACGATGGTGGCGGGCGTGCTACACACCGGCAACGCCTGCCTTCTGGTGGATGACGGCTCGGGCCCGGCGTGCGCCCTCGAGCTCGACCGTCTGGCCGCGCTGCATGCGCCGCAGGTGCGCCTGCTCCGGCTGCCGGTGAACCAGGGCAAGGGAGGCGCCGTGCTGGCGGGGTTCCGCGACGCGAGCCGCCATGGGCACACCCATGTGCTGCAGATCGATGCCGATGGCCAGCACGACCCCGCCGACATTCCGCGCTTCCTCGCGCTGGCGCAGGCGCATCCGGGCGACGTAATCTGTGGCGTGCCGGTCTACGACGAGAGCGTGCCGAAGGGCCGGCTCTACGGCCGCTACCTCACCCACGTATGGGTGTGGATCAATACCGTGTCCTTCGCGATCCGCGATTCGATGTGCGGCTTCCGAGTCTATCCGCTGCCTCCGGTGCTGAAACTGATGGACGAGGAGACCATCGGGCGGCGCATGGACTTCGACGTAGAGGTGCTGGTGCGCCTGTTCTGGCGCGGCATCCGCGTGCACAACCTGCCGACGCGCGTGACCTATCCGCTCGATGGCGTGTCGCACTTCGACGTATGGCGCGACAACGTGCGCATCAGCCGCATGCATGCGCGGCTGTTCTTCGGCATGGTGCGGCGGTTGCCGCGCCTGCTGCGCGGCCGCAGGTCGGTGGCGTCGCCATGAGCCGGCGCAGCGAGCACTGGGCCGACATCGGCGAATCCACCTCCGTACGCGGGATCCTGCTGCTCTGCGCGGTGCATCGCTGGCTGGGGCGCTGGCCCTTCCGCTTGTGCGTCTATCCGGTGGTCCTCGTGCATTGGCTGCTCAATGGCACCGCGCGGCGTGCGTCGCTGCAGTACCTGCGGCGCCTGCATGCACATTCGGGCGTGCCGCCGTCGCGGCCGGGCGTGTGGCAGAGCCTGCACCACTTCGCGATGTTCGCCGAGACGATGCTCGACAAGATCCTCGCGCTGGGCCACCGCTACCCGATCGGACGCGTCCGCATGCAGCGGGAGGGCGTGCTGGCGCGGGTCAGGTCGGGGGAGGGCGGGCTGATCGTCACCGGGCACCTGGGATGCCTGGAGCTCTGCCAGGTGATGGCCGAGCAGGTTCCCGGCCTTCGCCTGACGGCGCTGGTGCACACGGCGCACGCCGAGCGCTTCAACCGCATGATGCGTCGCCTGGACGAGACCACGCGCGTTGAACTGCTCCAGGTCACGGACCTGGGGCCCGCCGATGCGGTGAGGTTATCCGAGCGCGTGGCGCGGGGCGAGTTCGTCGCCATCGCCGGCGATCGTGTCCCGCTGCGCGKCGGGCGTACGGTGACGGCCTCCTTCCTGGGCCATGAAGCCCCGTTCCCGATCGGAGCCTACGTGCTGGGTGCCGCGCTGAAGTGCCCGGTGTTCACCATGGCGTGCACGCATGAAGGCGACGGCTACCGGGTGCGCATGGACGCGTTCGCCGAACGCATCGCGTTGCCGCGCGGCTCGCGCGATGCCGCCCTGGCCGGCTACGCTGCACAGTTCGCGCGGTGGCTGGAACAGCAGGTCCACCTGTCGCCCTACGACTGGTTCAACTTCTACCCCTTCTGGGATCAGGTACCGCATGAGCCCCGCAATGAATGACTCCGTGGCGCCGGTCTTCGGCGACGCTCCGCTGCGCATCGAGGACGTCGTCGCCCTGGCGCAGCGCCGCGTGCCGCCGGTGCTGTCCGCAGATCCCGCCTTCCGGGCGCGCATCGCGCGTGGCGCCGACTTCCTCAGTCGACTGCTGGAGGAGGAGGGCGTCATCTATGGCGTCACCACCGGGTATGGCGATTCCTGCACGGTGAACATTCCGCCGGCACTGGTCGCGGAACTGCCGCACCACCTGTACACCTACCATGGGTGCGGCCTCGGCCGCTTCCTGGACGAAACCGAGACACGTGCGGTGCTGGCGGCGCGGCTGGCGTCGCTGGTGCGGGGCATGTCAGGTGTCAGCGTGCCGCTGCTGGAAGGGTTGGCGAAGCTGCTGCGCCACGACGTGCTGCCCCTGATTCCCGCGGAAGGATCGGTCGGTGCGAGCGGCGACCTGACGCCGCTGTCGTACGTGGCCGCCGTGCTGTGCGGCGAGCGCGACGTCATGCACGGCGGGCGCCAGCGTCCGGCACGCGACGCGCTCGCCGAGATCGGCATGGCGCCGCTGACGCTGCGTCCCAAGGAGGGACTGGCGATCATGAACGGGACCGCCGTGATGACCGCGCTTGCCTGCCTGGCGTTCCATCGCGCCGAATACCTGTCGCGCCTGGCGACGCGGTTGACCGCGTTCAACGTGCTGGCCGCCGACGGCAACGCGCACCATTTCGACGCCGTGCTGTTCGCCGCGAAGCCGCATCCCGGCCAGTCGCGCGTGGCGCAGCGGTTGCGCGAAGACCTGCACAGCGACCGGCCGCCCCGCAATGAGCAGCGCCTGCAGGACCGTTACTCGTTGCGTTGCGCGCCGCACGTGATCGGCGTGCTGGAAGACGCATTGCCGTTCCTGCGCCAGCTGATCGAGACCGAACTCAACAGCGCCAACGACAATCCGCTGATCGACCCCGAGCGCGAGCAGATCCTGCACGGAGGCCACTTCTATGGCGGACACATCGCGTTCGCGATGGATTCGCTGAAGAACACCGTGGCCAATGTCGCCGACTTGCTGGACCGGCAGCTGGCCCTGATCGTGGATGCGCGCTACAACCACGGCCTGCCGGCGAACCTGTCCGGCGCGACGGGGCCGCGCGCGGCGATCAACCACGGCCTGAAGGCGTTGCAGATCAGCGTGTCGGCGTGGACCGCCGAGGCCTTGAAGCTGACGATGCCGGCCTCGGTCTTCTCGCGTTCCACCGAATGCCACAACCAGGACAAGGTCAGCATGGGCACGATCGCCGCGCGCGATTGTCTGCGCGTGATCGAGCTGACCGAGCAGGTGGTCGCCGGCATGCTGATCGCCGCACGCCAGGCACTGGCGCTGCGCGAGCGCGTCGGGCTGCAATCCACGCTGGGCGAAGGCCCGGCGACGATGTACGCCGACCTGCAGGCGCGCATCGCGCTGGTCGAGGAGGATCGCGCACTGGATGGCGAACTGCGCCAGCTGCTGGTCGACATCCGGGAGGAACGCTGGGATGTCTATGCCGCCTGACCTTCGCGCCGACCTGGCGATCGAGATCCCGCTCAGCCCGGCCTTCCACGATTGCGATGCCATGCAGGTGGTCTGGCACGGCCACTACTTCAAGTACCTTGAAATCGCCCGTTGCGCGTTGCTGCAGCGGTTCGACTACGACTACCCGCAGATGCATGCATCCGGCTACATGTGGCCGATCGTCGATACGCGCGTGAAGTACATCCGCCCGCTGCGGTACGCGCAGGCCCTGCTCGTGACGGCCCGCATCAGCGAGTGGGAGAACCGCTTGAGGATGGACTACGAGATTCGCGACGCCGGAAGTGGCGAGGTGCTGACGCGCGCGCACACGATCCAGGTGGCGGTCGACGCCGCTTCAGGCGAGATGCGCTATCAGTGCCCGCCTGTCCTGTGGGAACGGTTGGGAGTCGCTGCGCCATGAACAAGATCCGCGGTCTCGTTTCCGCTTTCGCGCTTGCCCTCATGGCGGGTGGAATCGTCAACCCGGCGTCCGCCGATCCGTTGGCGGAGGTGCGTTCCCAGGTGGCGCAGGTGCCGCTGTTGCGGGGCGAGTTCAGCCAGGAAAAGCAGGTGGCCGGCTTCAGGAATCCGCTGCGCTCGAATGGTCGTTTCCTGCTGGTGCGCGACAAGGGCGTGGTGTGGTCGACGACGGCGCCGTTCCCGTCCGAAATCGTCATCACGCAGGATCGCATCCTCAGCCGCCAGCGAGACGGCAGCCGCCGGTTGGAAGTCGATGGCCGGCAACAACCCGGGCTTCGCAGTGTCAACGCGATGATGTTCGCGCTGATGAGCGGCGACATGAAGGCGCTGACGTCGACCTTCGAGGTGAAGGCGGAGCCTGCGGCGCGTGGCTGGAAGATGACGCTGGTGCCACGTTCGCGGCAGGTGGCGCAGGCCTTCAACTCGGTGCGCCTGTCGGGCGACCGCTATGTGCGTGAGGTGGAGCTGCGCGAGGCCAACGGCGACCTCACGCGCCTGCGCTTCAGCGGCATGAGCGAATCGCCCGCGACCCTGTCGCGCGACGAGGCGGCCCGGTTTGAGTGATCCTGTGCCCGCGGTGACGAGGGTGCGACCGTTGCGCGGCTGGCGCTGGCTTGCCGTGGCGTGGTTGGTGGTCCTGGCTGCCGTGGCGTGGCACCAATGGCGGTTCTGGCAGTCGCCGCGCATCGACAGCGACGTGCTGGCGCTGCTGCCCCAGGAGGCCGGCGACCCGACGGTGTCCGATGCGACCCGACGCATCGCGGAGAACAGTGCGCGCGACGTGGTGGTCATGCTGGGCGCCACGGAGGTGGAGGACGCGCTGAAGGCACGGGCGGCGTTCGAGGMGTCGCTTGCACGCCCGGCGGCGCAGGCGATGCTGGCGTCGGCTGGGTCGCCGGAAGACTGGTTCGCCCAGGCGCGCGACGTGCTGGCACCGCATCGCGATCGCTTGCTGACTGCATCCCAGCGGGACACGCTGGCGCAGGCGACGCCCGAAGCCTTGGCCGAGTCCGCACTGGCGTCGCTGTACGGTCCCATGGGGGCGCCGCGCCTGACCGAGTGGCGCAGCGATCCACTCGGACTGTGGCCGCAGTGGTGGCAGGCGCAGGCGGCCGCGTCGGGGATGGCAGTGGACGGTGACGGACTGCTGCAGGCCGAGAACCGCCACTGGGCGGTGCTGCAGTACACGTTGCGCACCTCGGCCTTCAGGCTGGACGGCGAACGCCATCTGCAGGATCTGCTCGACGCGGCGACCGGCGCCGCGATGGCGGCGGCGCCCGGCATCCGCGTGCTGAAGGCCGGGGTGCCCCTGCATGCCGAATCGGCCGCGGTGCAGGCCCGCCGCGAGGTCAATACCATCGGCTGGGGCTCGCTGGCGGCCGTGCTGCTGCTGGTGTGGCTGGCGTTCCGCTCGCTGCGTCCCCTGTTGCTGGTGGCGATGTCGCTGCTGGTCGGCTGCGCGGTCGCGATGACGGTCACCGTGCTGGTCTTCGGAAAGGTGCACCTGCTGACGCTGATCTTCGGCGCAAGCCTCGTTGGCGTGGCGGAGGACTACGGCATCCACTGGTTCGCATCGCGTCAGGGCGTGGCCAGCGAGCGACGCTGGTCGCTGCTGCGCCATCTGCTGCCCGGCCTGTGGCTGGCACTGCTGACCAGCGCCATGGCGTATCTGGCGCTGGGGTTGGCACCGTTCCCCGGCCTGCGGCAGATGGCGCTGTTCTCCGTGGTCGGCCTGGCGTCGGCCTTCCTGACGGTGATCTTCTTCTTCCCGTGGCTGGATGGTGGGCAGGTCCGCACGACCGGCTTCTCGCGTTGGCTGGGCGGTACGCTGGTGCGATGGCCGCGCCTGTCCGGTCGTCGTGGCGGTGTCGCGCTCGCCGTCGTCGTCCTGGCCATCGCGGTRCCCGGCCTGATGCGCGTACAGGGCAAGGACGACCTTCGCGGCCTGCAGTCGTCGCCACCGGCGCTGATCACGCAGCAGCGCGACGTCGGTCACCTGCTGGGCATGCCCAGCCCGGCGCAGTTCTTCCTCGTGCAGGGGCGCGATGCCGAACAGGTGCTGCAACGCGAGGAACGCCTGGTGGCGCGCCTTCGTGAAGCGGAGGCGAAAGGGAAGGTCGGTGGTCACCGCGCACTGAGCGATTGGCTGCCCTCGAAGCGCCAACAGGACGAAGATGCTGCGCTGACGTCGCGTATCGAGCGCGACGTACTGGCGCGCTTGTCCGCGGTTACCGGAGAGTCGGTGGCGCGCGGCGGATTCGCCCCGGGGGCGATGGACATCGATGCCTTCCTCGCATCGCCGGCATCGCTGCCGGTACGCCATCTCTGGCTCGGGCAGGTGGGCGAGGGCATGGCGTCGGTGGTGATGGTCAACGACCTGTCGCGGCCGGACGCCCTCGCAACGTTCGCGGCGCAGGCGGTCGGTCTCGAGGGTGTGCGCTGGGTCGATCGCACGGCCGACATTTCACGCCTCCTCACGCACTACCGCCACATGATGTCCTGGCTGCTGCTGGCGGGCGTGGCAGTGGTGTTCGTGGTGCTGGCCGTACGCTATCGCGGACAGGCCTGGCGTGTGATCACGCCGACGGTGCTGGCGGGCGTGCTGACCGTGGCATTGCTGGGCTGGCTGGGCCAGCCGTTGCAGTTGTTCAACGTGCTGGCGCTGATGCTCTTGCTCGGCATGGGGATCGACTACGGCATCTTCCTGGTCGAGCACCGTGGCGATGCCAGCGCGTGGCTCGCGGTATGCGTGGGGGCGGCCAGTACCTGGCTGTCGTTCGGCCTGCTGGGGCTGTCGGCGACGCCTGCCTTGCGCGCGTTCGGCCTGACCCTGCTGTTCGGCATCGGCCTGGTCTGGCTGCTGTCGACCCTGTTCCGGCCTGCGCCGGATGTTTCTCCCTTGCCTGGACACGACGTGGAATGAAAACGGAACGCACCGACATCCTGATCATCGGCGCAGGCCCCGCCGGCTCGGTGGCGGCCGCCCTGCTGCGGCAGCAAGGTCGCAAGGTCCTCATCATCGAGCGCGAACAGTTCCCGCGCTTTTCCATCGGCGAGAGCCTCCTCCCGCAGAGCATGGAATACATCCAGGCCGCCGGACTCCTGCAGGACGTGGTGGAGGCGGGCTTCCAGTACAAGAACGGCGCCGCTTTCGTGCGCGGGGAGCGCACCACCGAGTTCGATTTCCGCGACAAGTTCTCGGAGGGCTGGGGGACCACGTACCAGGTGCAGCGTGCCGACTTCGACCATGTCCTGGCAAAGGGCGCCGAGCGCATGGGGGCCGAGGTGCGCTACCGCCACGAGGTGCTGTCCGCCGAGCCCGGTCATGCTCCGCGCGTCACCGTGCGCTCGCCGGACGGCGAGGAGTACGTGATCGAAGCCGACTTCATGCTCGACGCCAGCGGCTTCGGCCGACTGCTGCCGCGCCTGCTGAAGCTCGAGTCGCCGTCGAACTTCCCGGTACGCGGCGCCATCTTCACCCACGTGCGCGACCACATCCCCCCCGGCGCGGGCTTCGATCGCAACAAGATCCTGATCACCACGCATCCGGAACACGTCGACGTCTGGTACTGGACCATCCCGTTCTCGAATGGCTGCTGCTCGCTCGGCGTGGTGGCGGAAACCGCGTTCCTCGATCGCTACGCGGGCACCGACCTGGAGCGCCTGCAGGCCATCGTCGGCGAAGACCCCAACCTGACGCGGTTGCTGAAGAACGCCGAATGGGCGGTGCTGCCGGTACGCCAGATCACCGGCTACTCCGCCAACGTCGCCTCGCTGTGGGGACCGGGTTATGCGCTGCTGGGCAATGCGGGCGAGTTCCTCGATCCGGTGTTTTCCTCGGGCGTGACCATCGCGTTCAAGTCGGCGCAACTCGCCAGCGAATGCCTGCGCCGCCACTACGCCGGCGAACCGGTGGACTGGGAGACCGAGTTCGCCATTCCGCTGCGTGGCGGCGTGCAGACCTTCCGCCGTTTCGTCGAGTCGTGGTACGCGGGTGGTTTCCAGAAGATCATCTTCCACCCGGATCCGCAGCCGGACATCCGACGCATGATCTGTTCGATCCTCGCCGGCTATGCCTGGGACAAGAAGAATCCCTACGTGGCCGACACGCAGCGCCGCCTGCAGGTGCTGGAGCAGCTGTGCACCGGTTGATCGCACTGCTGCTCGCCGGCGTGCTGCTGGCGGGATGCGCAACGCGTCCGCAAAAGCCCGCGGTGGAACTTCCCGCGTTGCGACTGGCGCCTGCGGCGCTGGGCCACGACCTGGCCGTGCAACAGCGCCTGGTGTTCCGTTTCGGCCCGCACGTGCGCGAACTGGATGCGCTGCTGGAAGTCGACGCCACCGATGTCCGGCTCGCGGTACAGGCCATGGGCCGGACC